>NZ_CP019630.1:3190000-3310000 GCF_001999245.1 Roseibium algicola
AGTCCTCGAGTAGGGCGGGACACGTGAAATCCTGTCTGAACGTGGGGGGACCACCCTCCAAGCCTAAGTACTCCTTGTCGACCGATAGCGAACAAGTACCGTGAGGGAAAGGTGAAAAGTACCCCGACGAGGGGAGTGAAACAGTTCCTGAAACCGGATGCCTACAAACAGTTGGAGGGCGCAAGCCTGACAGCGTACCTTTTGTATAATGGGTCAGCGACTTAATTTAACGAGCAAGCTTAAGCCGGTAGGTGTAGGCGTAGCGAAAGCGAGTCTGAATAGGGCGCCCTAGTTCGTTGGATTAGACCCGAAACCGAGTGATCTAGCCATGGCCAGGTTGAAGGTGCGGTAACACGCACTGGAGGACCGAACCCACGCCTGTTGAAAAAGTCGGGGATGAGCTGTGGCTAGGGGTGAAAGGCCAATCAAACTCGGAAATAGCTGGTTCTCCGCGAAATCTATTTAGGTAGAGCGTCGGATGAATACTCTCGGGGGTAGAGCACTGGATGGGCTATGGGGGCTTACCGCCTTACTGATCCTAACCAAACTCCGAATACCGAGAAGTACTATCCGGCAGACACACAGTGGGTGCTAACGTCCATTGTGGAGAGGGAAACAACCCTGACCGCCAGTTAAGGTCCCTAAGTTATGGCTAAGTGGGAAAGGATGTAGAACTCCCAAAACAACCAGGATGTTGGCTTAGAAGCAGCCATCATTTAAAGAAAGCGTAACAGCTCACTGGTCTAAATAAGGGGTTCCGCGCCGAAAATGTACCGGGGCTCAAGCCATACACCGAAACTGCGGGTGCATCTTATGATGCGCGGTAGCGGAGCGTTCTGTAAGTCTGCGAAGGGGGACCCGTGAGGGCTCCTGGAGATATCAGAAGTGCGAATGCTGACATGAGTAACGATAAAGCGGGTGAGAGACCCGCTCGCCGAAAGTCCAAGGGTTCCTGCGCAACGCTAATCGGCGCAGGGTTAGCCGGCCCCTAAGGCGAGGCCGAAAGGCGTAGTCGATGGGAATGCAGTTAATATTCTGCAGCTTGGTGGTAGTGACGGATGCCGTGTGTTGTATCTCCTTATTGGATTGGGGGTGCAGCGAAGGTGTTCCAGGAAATAGCTCCACCGTATAAACCGTACCCGAAACCGACACAGGTGGACTGGTAGAGAATACCAAGGCGCTTGAGAGAACTATGCTGAAGGAACTCGGCAAAATGCTCCCGTAAGTTCGCGAGAAGGGAGACCTCACGACGGGCAACCGTTGTGGGGTGGCACAGACCAGGGGGTGGCGACTGTTTATCAAAAACACAGGGCTCTGCGAAGCCGTAAGGCGACGTATAGGGTCTGACGCCTGCCCGGTGCTGGAAGGTTAAGAGGAGGTGTGCAAGCACCGAATTGAAGCCCCAGTAAACGGCGGCCGTAACTATAACGGTCCTAAGGTAGCGAAATTCCTTGTCGGGTAAGTTCCGACCTGCACGAATGGCGTAACGACTTCCCCGCTGTCTCCAGCATAGACTCAGTGAAATTGAATTCCCCGTGAAGATGCGGGGTTCCTGCGGTCAGACGGAAAGACCCCGTGCACCTTTACTACAGCTTCACACTGGTATTCGTCACGACATGTGTAGGATAGGTGGTAGACGTTGAAGCAGGAGCGCCAGCTCTTGTGGAGTCACCCTTGAAATACCACCCTTGTCGTCATGGATATCTAACCGCGGTACAACAATATCCGGGACCGTGTGTGGCGGGTAGTTTGACTGGGGCGGTCGCCTCCCAAATGGTAACGGAGGCGCGCGAAGGTGGGCTCAGAGCGGTCGGAAATCGCTCGTTGAGTGCAATGGCATAAGCCTGCCTGACTGCGAGACTGACAAGTCGAGCAGAGTCGAAAGACGGCCATAGTGATCCGGTGGTCCCTCGTGGAAGGGCCATCGCTCAACGGATAAAAGGTACGCCGGGGATAACAGGCTGATGATGCCCAAGAGTCCATATCGACGGCATTGTTTGGCACCTCGATGTCGACTCATCACATCCTGGGGCTGGAGCAGGTCCCAAGGGTTTGGCTGTTCGCCAATTAAAGTGGTACGTGAGTTGGGTTCAGAACGTCGCGAGACAGTTCGGTCCCTATCTGCCGTGGGTGTAGGAGAATTGAGAGGATCTGTCCCTAGTACGAGAGGACCGGGATGGACGTACCTCTGGTGGACCTGTTGTGGCGCCAGCCGCATTGCAGGGTAGCTATGTACGGAAGGGATAACCGCTGAAAGCATCTAAGCGGGAAACCCACCTCAAAACCAGTTCTCCCTGAAGAGCCGTGGAAGACCACCACGTCGATAGGAAGCGTGTGGAAGTGCGGCAACGCATGAAGCTTAGCTTTACTAATAGCTCGTTCGGCTTGATCCTCTCATTAGTCAATGTTCATCTTTTGGATGCGCCCCTGGCGCATCAAAAAGATCATTTTAAGTGCGCTACCGCCCTTCGGGCTGCTTGAGCGCGTTTGAAATGATCCATACGGCCAACGTCCTGGAACCTTCGTCCCAGGCGAGGCCGACAAAAACATCAAAAAAATATATAGACCAGTTCACGCAAATTGCGCTTCGCCGGCCTGGTGGCCCTAGCGGGGAGCCCCCACCCGATCCCATCCCGAACTCGGCCGTGAAACTCCCCAGCGCCAATGGTACTGCATCTTAAGGTGTGGGAGAGTAGGTCGCCGCCAGGCCTGCCAATCGCAATTTGAAACATCTTCAACTTGTTTGCCGCTCACGCGCGCACCGCCCTAAAGGGCTGCGCTCCGCGCGGGCGGCCTGACCGGCCGGCGGCCACTCGGCCTTGCCTCCGCTGCGCTCCGGATCTCTTATCCCATATCAGCGCAGTCTTCCGGTCAAACCGAAACATAAGGGTATGCCCAAAAGGCACCAAACCCAGTTTGACCAAACGCCCAGCGCGCCAAGGACAAACAAAAAAACAACGCGGGATGGAGCAGCCCGGTAGCTCGTCAGGCTCATAACCTGAAGGTCGCAGGTTCAAATCCTGCTCCCGCAACCAAATAAAATAGATAATTTAACAACTTAGATAGTTTGTTGGTTTCTGAAGTTTTGTTCCCGCACAGCTAAACGCACAGGTTTAGCGGTTTCTTACTTCGCCGATCGATGATTGAATGCATCTATGGCGTTCTTCAGATGGTCGGGACAATGGTGGCCGTAGACTTTCTCCACCATTTGCGCAGACATCCCTACAAATCCACCAGTATCCCAGGTTGATACCCCATTTTGAAGCAGCCAAGTGACACACGTGTGTCTCAAGGTGTGCGGAATAAGATCATCTAATCCAGTTGCCGCCGTAGCGTTGCCGAATGCGCGTTTGACGCTGGTCCTGATGGGACGTCCTGCGAACTCTACGAAATGGGTATTCATCAACCCTTTTGAATGCCACCTTTTCATGTGGGCAAATAGTCGTCGGGGGATTGGGTTTGGCGGTTGGCGTTTCTTCGTCTTCTTTTTTCCATAGGGGAGGCGGTAAAAGATACCGTGTTCAAGATCGACGTAGGCATGCCCGGGAGCTCTGTAAGGCGAGGCCGCGAAAATGGCGCCTGTACGCGATCCGGTATACAAGCCGATTAGGATCACTCTAACCAAATGTCGAAGTGGATAGGAATTTGTTTCGACTTTTTCGCATCCCGGTCGGTTCTTGTGACGCGCCTGTTTAGCCCGATGCCGCCAACAATACCAAAGCAATCGGGCGGCTTCATTTCTTGTCAGATATCTTTCTCTTGGTTGGTGTGGGTCTGGTAAAAAAAATTTCACGCTTCCCTCGTGGAGCCCATCATGTTCATGCAGGTTCACAGCAGCTCGGAGTATGCACAATAGATTTCGCGCAGATTTTCCCTCTCGTAGATCGGCATATTCGCGACAGGTAGCGGGGGTTATGTAAGCGATGATCTTATCACCCCAGTAATCATTTAGAGTTTCAATCGTGTAGTCTAGTTCATGCCGTTTGAGGTGCTTTGGTCTTTTGACGGAATAATAATAAGCGAGTACGCGTGAAATCTCCGTATTTTTTATGCCGGCATTCACAACGTGTTGTCGCCGTTGTTTGGCGATGATGTATTCGGCTAGTTTTCCTTCAGCTTTTTCAATTTCACCCTCAAAGCATCCTGTGGAGACATACCTGTCTCCATCTCTGATGATGTATTTCCCTCTTTCAAGAAGCTTCCCCTTTTTATCGTAACGGCTTTTCCTGAATTGGAGTCTCGGTCCTTTTGCTCTACGCGACATTTCACCCTCATTTCTTCAATGTACTCGATTGTTGTGAAATACCGCCCCGCAATTAGCTCAGCTCGCAAAAGCCCTCGATGGATGAGGTTCCTTAGGCTGTTTTCCGATATGCCTCCTTCCGGGAAGGCGATCTCAGCCGCCGTCTTGAGGCGTAACGGTGAGTTTCTACTGAGCTTTCCGACGTGCATTGATTACCTCCGGATATGTGGCGGGGAAGTAAGACACGAGCAATTGTAGCAAAAGCAAAGTAAAAAAAGAATAAAAAAGTCTATTGGTGATAAATGTTGACAAAAAACAGTTTTATATGAAGCGAATAGTAAGTTTAGACTCCTCATCAGCAAGGAATAAATCCTTCAAATATTATTCTTCTAGGGATTCAAATCTTGTTTCGATTGGGTGGAGTGAACGGGTAGGGATTCGTGCACGGGACGCAATTTGCGGTGCAAGATGCCCGCTCTCTCGATTAGTTGCCGTCCGAGAGGTTTCTTGCAGGCGGACACAAATCGGTCGGGGAAAGTAGATTACCGTATAAGTGATCGAGGAGCCGCAGCGCTTTTCATCACCTGATTGATTGGCATGAAAGGACGAACTAAAATCGGCAATGGCGTGAGCATATGAGATGATCAAGATGAGCACCAAAAAGCCCAAGAAGACGATTACGGAAATCCTTCGAGATGGCGACGGTCTCGGAGGATTACGTTTGCCTGCCAAGCCCGTTGACGGCCGGCGTAAACGTCCCGCACCTCCCAAAATATCAAAAATTGTCAAATCGGCTTTCTCAAAACCCGTGAGTTCGTCCGACGAGGGCTAATTGCTTGGGGAATGCAGACGAGCGATGTTGGAGTGGCGTTTCCATCAACTTTCCGGCTTCAGAACGTCCGGAAAGGGCGAACGACATCTTGAACCGAATCCCAGAGAGACGCCGTCAGGGCAACGACTGAAACCCTCCTTAACGGAAAATTCTTCTCATCCCAAGAAAACGACGTCGCAACTAAGGCAATGTTGACAAACAAGGATTCGAGACATCCACAGGAAATGTTCTCAGCCCCTCCGGAAATTGGAAAACAGTCGCTGTAAGACTCTCATATCAGCCGGATGACGCCAAGTCGGCCGCAATTCGACTTCAGAAACCGAAACGATTTCAAACTGATAAGGGATTCGCCGTGATCTTGTCAGAGCGGCGGAGTGTGTCTGATGCGATACAAACTAGAATCTCTCTCCCTCTCCCAAAAGCACAAACTGGCGCAAGTCGGTTTATCAAGAATGTTCCAATCTCGCGTGGGATGCCGAATCCCGGAAACACACGAGCTCGAATTTGGTTTTCCGCCGTGCGGAGACAGCATCGTTACCGATGCCGTGCGCTTTCTCGACAAGCTACGCGGCCTTGCACCTGAATTTGCAATTACGCAGCAGCAAATTGACCACCTTCGAGAGACCGACGCCAAAACGTGCGTGGAGTTTTGTAAACGGGTCTTTCTTGAAACGAATGAGGCGAATTTACAGGGCAGTGAATACTTCCCTGAAATAAAAAAGCGATGCGTGATTTATGAAAAACGTCTGGAACTGGAAGGCCAGGAGGAAACTGATTGTCTCGAGAATTTGGTCCGGTGCATGGAGCTGCTTTCTCTAAACTTGTCTGGGGTCATCAGAAAAATTGAAGAGAACAAAGGTCAAGACAACCAAAGAGACGAGGATTTAGAATATCTATCAAAGCTCTCTACGAAGGCGTTGCTGGATCTTGGTTCCTCATTCTATGAAATATTTCTAATAGACGGGTCTCTCGCTGGAGATGCGTCTGGCGAGATGATTGAATCCCTGCGTAATTTTCAACAAATCAAACACCTGGGTTTGTACTTTTAACGTGCCTCATTGAGTGGAAAAGCACACCTTCTTATTGGGAACGATGGAATAGCGCTCAAGCTGTATCTGCTTACTTCTCGCGCGACATTCTTTTTTCTGATGGCGACTGACGCCACCGAATAAGTTGGGCCTTATCGAACCGCAAGTGAAGAAATTCATGAGTTCGACCAGGCGGCCTTTTCAGACCCCACAGTTTTCTTTTGGAACCGAAACACACGGTTGTTTCGGAACAGGTCTCATCATGCCAATTCTCAGACGCAATACGAACATTACCCGGGCGAGTGTAACCAAGTCAGTCAGCCATTTTATGGCCTATTGCGGATTTGTCCGGGCGACAAGAGCATGTCACATTTTGAATGGATCAGGACCGGCGATTGTGGGCTTTGTCGTGCCAAAAGGAGCTCACATCACCTTTTACGAGACTGCTGCGATCGGGTTTTCAAACCAGCACTCGCGAAACGACGCGGTTGGGAATGGGAAGACAGTCGTTCTTACGGCATACGACCAAACCGGTTCGCGCCGGCACAGCGAATCCGATTTCGTGGACACCGTCAGTGAGTTCGACAGAATTGTTATTGTTGCCGAAAGTGAAAACGCGCTGCCTGATGCTTTCGACCTCGTCGCGGACGGGCTGATTTCCATCGGAAATGCAGTGCCGCGGGACGCAATTGCGGCGGTTCGGGTCTGCTTCCGGTGCGAGATCAATGAACAGCAGGCGAAGATTGTCGCCGATGCACCGCTGGACAAAGTTGCGCTCGCTCTCAGACCCGGCCGGAATGTTTCACAGGCGATTGCCGCAATTGAAAGGCTTCAGGCGAAGCCGCAAGTCGCGAAACAGTCAAAAGAAGGACCGGTGCTTGATGATCTTTACGGTCTCGGCGAGGCTGGAGACTGGGGGAGAGAGCTGGCGGCTGACTTCTTGGACTGGAAAGAAGGACGCATTCCGTGGAACGATGTTGATTGTGGTATTCTCGCCAGCGGCCCTCCAGGGACTGGTAAGACGACATACGCGAAGGCACTTGCCAAGACCTGCAATGTGCACCTGGTTCTCGGCTCGATCGCTCGCTGGCAGGCTTCAGGTCATCTCGGGCATATGTTGAAAGCCATGCGAAGCGCATTTGATGAAGCGCGTAAAAACGCACCAGCGATTGTCTTTCTTGATGAAATCGATGCCGTTGGAAATCGGGAAAATTTTTCGGGAGAAAACTCCAATTACTCAACCCAGGTCGTTGCCGCATTGCTCGAATGCATTGACGGAGCCGAAGGCAAAGAAGGGGTTGTTGTCGTCGGGGCCTGTAACTATCCCGAAAAACTCGACCCTGCCCTCATTCGTCCTGGTCGGCTAGATCGTCATATCCGATTTCCCTATCCGGACGCCGAAGCGCGGCAAGGTATCCTGAAATATCATTTAAGGGCAGATCTCGAACACACTGACCTCTCAACAATTGTGAGCCGAACGGTCGGTAGGACAGGTGCGGATCTCGAGCAGCTTGTCCGCGATGCCCGTCGTCGTGCGCGTCGCTGCCGAAGGCCAATAGAACTGACTGATCTTCAAAAATCCCTGCCGCCTCTTGTCCGAATCCCTGACCCGCTCATACACCGTTCGGCGGTACATGAAGCAGGTCACGTTTTAGTTGGAATTTCTCTCGGATTGTCACTTGTGCGAGTGACGTTGATGGATGTCTACGATCCGTTGGGACCGGAGTTGCAGGACGTGGGAGGGGCACTGTTTCGCCACGAAAGTCTGACGGAACGTACTCGTCAGGAATTCATTGACAGCATTTGCGTGGGATTGGGTGGTCTGGCGGCGGAAGAGATTATGCTTGGCGCTCGGGGAGCCGGAGGGGGCGGTGGTCCGGGATCTGATCTCCATGCTGCGACGATTGATGCCCTCCGATTGGAAGGTAGTTATGGTCTCGGTCTGGGACTGGCATACCTTTCCTCGGACAGTGAAAAAGACCTTATGTTCGTCTTGCGGACAAATCCGGCAGTCCAGGAACGAGTAAACCAATTGCTTGACGAGCAATTCAGCAGAGCAAGTGAGCTCCTTCGACACAGGCGACATGAGCTGGAACTGCTGTCCCTCGAACTCCAAAAAAAGCGAGTTCTAACTGCCGACGAGGTCAGGGAAATAGTTGAATCGCAACCGAGGTTGGCGCTCATCGATAGGTAGTCGGTTAACTTCGCACGAGCCTGGACCTCCTCGTCGGCGCGGTGCTGAGGACAACCTTCTCGCGGCGGAAGCGATCCCCTGAACCCTCTTTCTTGATCGTTCACTTGAACAGCGCGGGCACGGTGACGTGCAGATCCGACGCCTTTAAACAAAATCATCTGTACCGTAGCTACAGAGTCTAATTGTTGACAATTTGGCATTTGCATCCTACCTCTGTAGCCAAGATACAGAGTGAATGTGATGAAGCTGAGTGAAATTTGCACCATACGTACAGGCTTCACAGCCCGCAGCAGTCTCCATGAAGACGTCAATGGCGTGCTTGCCATTCAGTGGCGGGACTTTGCCGGGCGGCGTCAGATCACCGCCGACCAGTTGACCAAGGTTGATCCGGATCTGTTGGCCGAGCGCTTCATGGTGGCTGAGGGGGACGTGGTCTTTTGCTCGCGAGGAGAACGGAATATCGCGGCCGCCTTGGATAACAGCTTTGTCGAGCCTGCGCTTGTGGTTTCGCCGTTGATGGTCCTTCGGCCCGACAAGCGAAAGGTTCTTCCGGAATATCTCGCCTGGGCGATCAATCAGCCTGATGCGCAACGGTATTTCGATATGAATGCCCGAGGGACAAGCATACGGATGATCCCCAAAACGAGCCTCGAGAGGCTTGAGGTCGATATGCCAGATCTTGAAACTCAGCGGTTCATCGCTTTGGCAGATGCCATGTCGCAGCGCGAGGAAATGCTGAGTCAGCTCCTGGCTCAGAAGAAGCATGAGCTCACATCGATGATTTTGAATGATCGGGCGAAGGCCGCCCTCAAACAGAAAACGCCGGAAAGGAAGAAGTCGTGACGGACAAGGTGACGCAAGCAAGGGTGAACCAGACGGCTTGGGCGGCGTGCGACACGTTCCGGGGCGCGGTCGATGCGGGGCAGTACAAGGACTACATCCTGGTGATGCTCTTCCTGAAGTACATCTCGGACCTCTGGAACGACCATCTCGAATCCTACCGCGAACAGTACGGCGATGACGAGGCGCGCATTCGTCGACGCCTGGAGCGCGAGCGGTTCGTCCTTCCGGAAGGTTCGAGTTTCTACGACCTTTATGCCCAACGGAACGAGCCGAACATCGGCGAACTGATCAACATTGCGCTCGAAAACATTGAAGACGCAAACCGCGCCAAGCTGGAGGGAGTGTTCCGCAACATCGATTTCAATTCGGAAGCCAATCTGGGCCGTCCAAAGGATCGAAACCGCCGTTTGAAGAACGTTCTGGAGGACTTCGCGAAGCCGGAGCTCGACCTGCGTCCGTCAAAGGTGACGGAAGACATCATCGGGGAGTGCTACATCTATCTGATCTCCCGTTTCGCTTCCGACGCGGGGAAGAAAGCAGGCGAGTTCTATACACCCACCGCAGTCTCCGGTCTCCTGGCCAAGCTGGCCGCACCCGAGCCCGGCAACACCATCTGCGACCCCGCCTGTGGTTCCGGCTCACTGCTCATCCAGGCGTCTCAGGAGGTCGGGTCCGAGAACTTCGCGCTCTATGGACAGGAGGTGAACGGTGCCACCTGGGCGCTTGCGCGGATGAACATGTTTCTGCATGCACGCGACGCCGCTCGTATCGAATGGTGCGACACGCTCAACAGCCCTGCGCTGGTCGAGGGCGACCACCTGATGCGCTTCGACGTGGTGCTCGCCAATCCGCCGTTCTCGCTCGACAAGTGGGGGGCGGAAGACGCGGGGACTGATCAGTACAGGCGTTTCTGGCGCGGCGTGCCACCTAAGTCCAAGGGCGACTACGCCTTCATCACCCACATGATCGAGATCGCCAAGAGGCAGTCCGGCCGGGTCGCGGTGATCGTACCGCACGGCGTTCTGTTCCGTGGCGGTGCCGAAGGGCGTATCCGGCAACAGCTGATCGAGGAGAACCTGCTCGACGCAGTCGTCGGCCTGCCAGCAAACCTGTTCACCACCACGGGGATTCCAGTCGCCATCCTGATCTTCGATCGATCCCGTGAGGAAGGGGGCGCGAACGAGGACCGGCGTGACGTGCTGTTCATCGACGCCAGCAAGGAGTTCACGCCGGGCAAGACCCAGAATGTGATGGACGAGGAGCATGTGGCCAAGGTGCTGGAGACCTATCGGACCCGCGGCGAGATCGAGCGGTATTCGCACCGGGCGACCCCTGAGGAGATTGCCGAGAACGGCTTCAACCTGAACATTCCCCGCTACGTCGACACCTTCGTGCCTGAGGAAGCGATCGACGTCGCCGCGGTGCAGAAGGACATCCTGCGGATCGAGGCCGAGCTGGCCGAGGTTAGGGCGAAGATGGAGGGGTATCTGAAGGAGCTTGGCGTTAATGCATAAGGGGCATGCCCGCCGTTCGATCGGTGATCTCTGCGACTTCTTCAACGGAAACGGCTTTCGCCCGCCCGATTGGAGTGCTTCGGGGCTGCCGATCATTCGGATCCAGAATCTGAACGGATCGCAGAACTTTAACTACTTCGACGGAGCGCCGAAACCGAAATGGATCGTCGAACCCGGGGCCTTGCTTTTTGCATGGGCTGGGGTCAAAGGTGTTTCATTCGGCCCTACTATTTGGCCAGGGCCTCGCGGGGTCCTCAACCAGCACATTTTCCGTGTCGTGCCCAAGAGTGGCATCGATAAGTACTGGCTCTATCTCGCCTTGCAGGTCGCCACTCGCCGTATCGAAGCGAACGCACACGGTTTCAAATCGTCCCTCGTCCATGTCCAGAAGGATGACATCACCAACCAGGTCGTTGATCTTCCTCCGTTGCATGAGCAACGCAAAATCGCTGAGGTCTTGCGCACATGGGGAGGGGGACTCGAAAAGCTCACCGCCCTCCGCGCGGCGAAGCTGCATCGCATCTCCTCGCTGCGACAGCTACTGTTTGAGGCAGAGTACGCCTCCCACAACCGCCTCCAACGAGCCAAGGATCTGTTCGAGACGGTGTCGGAACGTGCGCGCCCGGATTTGCCGCTTCTCGCGGTAATGCAGGATATCGGGATCGTGCGCCGCGACGAACTTGATCGGCGCGTGGCGATGCCAGACGGGGACACCTCAAGCTACAAGGTGGTCCGTCCGGGCGATTTCGTGATCAGCCTGCGTTCCTTCGAAGGTGGGCTTGAATACTCCCGTATCATCGGGCTGGTCAGCCCGGCCTACACGGTCCTGCGGCCCACTTCCGATTTGACCGGCGATTATTACCGCCACTTCTTCAAGTCGCGGAGCTTCATCGGCCGCCTCGATAGGCTGATCTTCGGCATCCGCGACGGCAAACAGATCTCGTTCCGCGACTTCGGGGACATGTACATTCCAGCCCCACCCCTTGCAGAGCAGGAAGCGCACGCCCGTGTCCTAAGTTCACTCGAAGCCGACCTCGCCCTCGAAGATGAACGGATCGCAGCCTTGGCCCGCCAGAAACGCGGGCTAATGCAGAAGCTGCTGTCGGGCGAATGGCGGGTTGAGGGGGATTTGAAAAATGCCTAAGCGCAAATCCACCAGGACCCTGAACGTTCGGCTGCTTCGAACAACCCGAACCCCGGAAACAGCCTTTTCGCCGAGTTTTGCTATTGGGGAGGCGCGCGCACTTGAACAGCGTCCGTGGGATGGAGTCGATGGCGCTTCCCTTTTCATAGGACAGGTTTACGCGAACCCGCCCGGCTGGACGGATTTTCTTGCCGAAGGCAGCGCTGATCTGCCCACGGACATGATCACAAGCGGTGCTGGCGCAGTGTTGTTCTTGCCCGTTAAAGATCGCACGGTGGCTGTCTGTTTTGGGCATGTGCATCTTGCCTTGAATGACGATGCCTTCGAGCGGCAGTTTGGTCTCAAGGTCACTTTGAACAGCGTGCCGAGGGGCAATATCCGAACGCTAGATCTGGCAACGCCGGACGCCGTGACGTTCCAGAAGCGTGTTCAAGCCAGCAAGGATAGCGACGTTCAAGCATTTGGGGTCGATATGTTGCGAGACCTAGCGCGCGTTGCTGGCGGTACACCGAAGGACGAGGCTTTTGCCAAGTTTGTAGCGGGCAAGGATGCCGTCTCCATTACATGCGAAGTCGAACCCGCAAACATTCATGAAAAATGTGCCGAAATCGTCCGCGCCTACAAGAAAAAGGACTATCAGAAGGAATTTGCGTGGGTCGACAATATGCGTGTCGTTCACGAGAGGGATGTCATTGAAGCTCTCGACGTTCGCTTGTTTGAAGCCATTTGTAATCTGCGTGATGGCAAGGTCTCCGACCTACACATGGCGCCGCCGGAGGTCGTCAACTACACGGAAGGTAGCCAGTTGCATTACAACGGCTTTGGAAGCCACGGCAAGACGTTCCATAGCCTGTCCATCGATGACTACGTGTCCGAACTCGAACGTTGCAATTTTGAAGGTGACATTGATGACGTCAAAGGGGCGCATCGCATCAAGGCAAAGGGCGACAGCGAGGAAGAATTTTCCGAGAAGTGGCGGGTTTACGATTGCTTCGTCTTTGAGACATCATTGGGAACCGGCGCTTCGCAACAGCACTACGTGCTCTTTGCTGGCGATTGGTATCAGGTCGAGAAAAAATTCAAAAAGCAGATTGAGGACTTCTTTGACGCAACTGAGAAAGTTTCAATCATCGGCGCTACAGAATGCAGGAATGAGGAAGAGCTGATTACCGATCTGCACGCGAATAGAACAGATCTCCTCAAGCTGGACCAGGAGAAGATCAACCCGGCGGATGTTCGATACGCTAATCTTGAACCGTGCGACTTTTTTTCCGAACACAAGGAGTTCGTTCACCTGAAGGATGGACATTCGTCCGGTCCGATTAGCCATTTATGGTCTCAAGGTGTCGTGAGCGCAGAAGCCTTTATCAGTGATGCCGAATTCCGGAAAAAGCTGAGGTCGAAGGTCAAATCCTTTGGCCGCGGATTTGAAATCCATCTTCCAAAAAGCACCGACAAAGTTGTCCGGGACGATTTCAAGGTCGTATTCGGCATCATGCGCAAGCCATACAAGGACGGGTCACTGGGCCTGCCGTTCTTCAGTAAAGTAAGTTTCCAGACTGCCGCGATCCGTATCCAACAACAATTCGGGATTCCCGTTGCGATCGAACTGATTGAAAAACCGGCGTCGGAAGTTGCTGGTACAGAGGACGACGGAGACGACGAATGACCTTCGACGCCGCCGAGAAACACCAGTCCCAAATTCCCGCGCTTCAGCTCCTCGTCGCTCTTGGCTTCAAGCCATTGTCACAGGCCGAGGCTTTCCATCTGCGCGGCGGACGCCTTCGGAACGTTGTTCTCGACGACGTACTTGCCGAGCAGCTGATGCGCATCAATCGTTTCACGCACCGGGGACGCGAGTACGCGTTCGACCTTGAGGACGCCCACGAGGCGATGCGGCGGCTGAAACCCACGCCGGATCGCTTGAAGGGTCTCCGTGGCACGAACCAGGACATTTACGACACGCTCGTTCTCGGCACGACGATAACGAAATCCATCGACGGAGACTCGAAGAGCTATTCGTTCCGGTACATCGACTGGGAGATGCCCGGGAACAACGTCTTCCACGTCACCGCCGAGTTCGCGGTCGAGAAGACTGCGTCGAGCCAGACCAAGCGTTGCGACATCGTCGCCTTCGTGAACGGTATTCCGTTCCTGGTGATCGAGAACAAGCGTCCGACCGAAAGTCTCAAGAAAGCCGCCAGTCAGCTGATTGGTTATCAAAGCGAAGACAATATCCCCCAGCTCTTCCACTTTGCCCAGTTTCTCATGACGATGAACCGGCTGGAGACCCGCTACGCAACAGTCGGCACTCCTCCGAAATTCTGGCACACCTGGAAAGACGAGGTTGATAGCGAAGCTGACATTTTGGCTCGCAAGTCACAGGAGCCGGATGGCTCTAGCGTTCATGATATTTTTGGTCTCGCCAACCCTGACGAAAATCTCGCAGACTTGGTCAATCGCCCGATGGGGTTTGCCGAGGAGCAAGCTGTTTTCTCAGGTGGCTTCGCATCCGCACATGAGCACTTCCGCGGCATGCGAGAAGACGGTGCACGCGAGGTATCCGTCCAGGATCGCGCAATCCATGCGCTCTGCCGCCCGGAACGCCTGCTGGACCTGATCCGGCGCTTCACCGTCTTCGACGGCGGTGTCAGGAAAATCGCACGCCATCAGCAATATTTTGGCATCCGAAGTGCCATCGAGAGGGTCAAGCAATTCGACATTCAGGGCGCGCGTAAGGGCGGCGTCATCTGGCACACGCAGGGCTCGGGAAAGTCGCTGACGATGGTCATGCTCGGACGCGCATTGGCGATGGACCAGTCCATTCAGAACCCGCGCATCATCATCGTCACCGACAGAGACGATCTCGACAAGCAGATCAAGGGGACCTTCAAGTCCTGTGACATGGAACCTGTGAGGGCAACCAGTGGTTCCCACCTAGGCACCCTCATTCGAAACAAGACGCCTTTGATCACGACCATCATCAACAAGTTCGACACTGCTCTCAGGAGCAGTGAGCTCGTGGACGATGACCCGAATATTTTCGTTCTGATCGATGAAAGTCACCGAACCCAAACTGGAACCTACGGTGGTCATAGCCAGTTTGCGACGAAGATGCGCAGGCTTCTGCCAAGGGCTTGCTATCTTGGTTTCACCGGCACCCCTTTGTTGAAAAAGGACAAGAATACCCTCTCCACCTTCGGTGGCTTGATCCACAAATATACGATTGACGAGGCCGTTGCGGATGAAGCGGTGGTACCGCTCCTTTACGAAGGCCGGTTGGTCGAGCAGCAAATCGCCGGAGATGTAATTGATCGCTGGTTTGACAAAATCAGCGAAGGACTGTCCGACCAGCAGAAAACCGATCTGAAGCGTAAATTCTCGCGCATGGATGTTCTCGCAAAGACGGAGCAATCCATCCGCGCGAAGGCATTCGATATATCGGAGCATTTTCGCAAGTTCTGGCAAGGCTCCGGTTTCAAGGCACAACTTGTGGCGCCGTCAAAAGCGTCTGCCGTTCGTTTCAAACAGGTTCTCGACGAGATCGGGCATGTGACCAGTGAGGTCGTGATTTCGTCTCCGGATGAAAATGAAGAGAACGAGGAAGTCGATAAGGAGTCCCGCGATCTCGTCCGGAAATTTTGGGTCGAGATGATGAAGCGGTTCAAAACGGAAGGGGCCTACAACGAGGAACTCATGGAGGCTTTCAAGGGATCCGGGGATCCTGAAATCCTTATCGTCGTTTCCAAGTTGCTCACCGGTTTCGACGCTCCACGGAATACGGTTCTATATCTTTGTAAATCGCTGAAGGAACACACGCTTCTCCAGGCGATCGCGCGCGTGAACCGCATCTTCGACGAAGATGGGCCCGAGAAGCCGTTTGGCTATATCATCGACTACGAAGGATTGCTTGGTGAACTGGACAGCGCACTTACCACATACAGCGCCTTCGATGGGTATGATGCGGCTGACCTGGCCGGGACTGTTCACGACGTCCGCGAGGAGATCCGAAAACTCCCCCAGCTCCATGACCAATTGTGGGACCTGTTCAAGCCGATCCGGAATAAGAAGGACATGGAGGCCTTCGAACAGCTCCTCGGTGACGAAGCGCTTCGGCAGGAGTTTTACACGCGATTGCGGTCCTTCGGGCGTTGCCTCCACATTGCCCTGTCTTCGGACAAGCTGCTCGACGTATTCGACGAAGCAAGAATTGACGCGCTGAAACGGGACTGGAAGCAGTTCACGGAATTGCGGCGATCCGTCCAGCTCCGCTATCAGGAAACCGTCGACGTCAAAGAATTCGAACCGAAGATCCAGAAGCTCCTGGACGATCATATCGTCGCGATGCCGGCCGAAACGATAATCGATCTTGTCAACATTAATGACCAGGACGCTCTTCAGGCCATTGTAGGAGAGAAAGGGACGTCCGACGCCTCCAAGGCGGATCGGATCGCCAGCGCAACACGGCGCACGATCACCGAGAAGATGGACGAAGATCCGACGTTTTATCGGCGCTTCTCCGAACTGCTTGAGGAGTCGATCCGGGATTACCGTTCCAAGCGACTTTCCGAACGCGAATACCTCGCGAACGTGATCGACCTTGCGAACAAAGTGGCAAAGAAGGATCGCGGACGGAACATTCCTGAAGCCCTCAAGGGTGATGACGACGGACAGGCCTTTTTCGGCATCCTCGAGGATCGTCTCGTTGGACCGGACGGCAACGTTCTTGCGACAGATCAGACGGCGGAAGCCGCCCTGGATATCATCCGGATCATCAGGGAGCACCATATCGTGGACGTATGGTCCAACGAGGTGGCGCAAAACAATATGCGCAATGCCATTGATGATTACTTTTTCGATGTTCTGAGAGATGAGCGTGGCATTAATCTTCCGGTGGAAGTCCTGGATGATCTCGAACTGAAACTCATGGATTTGGCGCGTGCACGGTTTCCGGGATGACCATTGAACCGCACCGGATCAGCTTCGGCAGTGAGACGATCGAATTCACGATCGTCAGGCGTGATCGCAAGACGCTGGAAATTGCCGTGGAGCCCGACACAAGTGTCGTCGTTGCGGCTCCAAACGATGCAAGCCTTGAAGCAATCGAAGCCAAGCTTCAAAAGCGGGGTGCCTGGATCCTCAGGCAAAGGCGATACTTCGCGCAATTCCTACCGCGAAGACCCGCTCGAAAATACGTGCCCGGAGAGACGCACCTTTATCTCGGCCGTCAGTATCGACTAAAAGTCGTCCCCCATATTCAGCAGGAGGTGAAACTTCTGCGCGGTTTCATCGTCGTGCAGTCGCATCGCCCCAAGCAAACCGAATTGACACGCGACCTGCTTGATGCCTGGTATAGGCGACGAGCGCAGATCAAGTTCAAGCAGCGGATCGAATTCAATCTGAACCGTTTCCCGGATCCGGAAGCGTATCGCCCACAGGGGCTGATCGTTCGCCAACTTTCGCAACGTTGGGGATCCATGTCGCCGGCATCACGTTTGCTCCTCAACCGTCGTCTCATTGAGGCTCCGATCGACGCGATCGACTACGTGATCACCCACGAGCTTTGCCACATCTCCGAACCTCATCACGGGCCTGCGTTTTATTCCCTGCTGGATCAGATTCTGCCCGATTGGGAAAAACGGAAGACCCGGCTCGAACGGTTCATGGCGTAGGGAAAGTCGGATTGAGCTATCTCCCTCAGCTCGCAGCATAAGAGTGGTTGCAATCAAATTGGCTCTCGCGCGCCTGTTCGGGGCATAAGCCGCGTTCCAGGGCAGTCACTTTGTTGTTTTGCGAGGTAGAGTTGCCAGTTACCGCGTTCTGAAAAATGTCGGTGATGGGGTTGCACTGAGACCCAATCTTGGATCGCCGGAGGTTGGAGTTTTCCGGCTTCTTCACGGTGATGGGCTGGGGATGCCACCGTGATTATGCAGTGCAATCGGGACGTTGTACCCGATCGCCGAATGAGGACGATCCTCATTGTAGTGTCTACGCCAATCCTCCATCTTTTCACGGGCATCTGCAAGCGTCAGAAACCAATGCATGTTCAAACATTCCGCCCGAAACTTGCTGTTGAAGGCTTCGATGAAGCCATTATCGGTTGGCTTTCCGGGCCGTGAGAAGTCGAGCGTGACGTCATTTGCATAGGCCCACAGGTCAAGATCTCGGGAGATGAATTCGCTGCCGTTGTCCACCCGGATTGTCTTCGGATAGCCAATCAGGCCGCACACCTGTTCCAGGGTCTGCACCACATCCTGGCCGCGATAGGCAAAGCGTGGATCGGTCGCCGGACAGAGCCGTGAATGGGTATCGACGATGGTCAGGATGCGCAGCTTCTTGCCTGTCGCCAACTGGTCGTGGACAAAATCCATTGCCCAGACATCGTTTGGCTCGACGGCCTCCTGGCGATCCTCCCGAAGCTTCGCTTTCACCCTTCGCTTGGGGTGCTTGTTCCTGAGCTGAAGGCCCAACTCATTGTAAATTCTGCGTGTCTTCTTCATGTTGATCAGCCAGCCCTCGCGGCGAAGCAACACATGAACGCGCCGGTAGCCGTAGCGAACCCGCGTCTCGCAGATCTCCTTGATCCGTAGTTCGAGGCCGGCCTGCCCAGTGCGGCGGGATTTGTAGTGGTAGGTCGAAGTGTCGAACTTCAGCGCCTTGCAGGCCCGTCTGATCGATATCCCCCAGTCTGCCAACATCCCGTCAACAAGCTTGCGCTTTCGGACAGGCCTCAGAGCTTTCGCCGAATAACGTCCTGAAGCATCTCGCGGTCCAATGTCAGGTCCGCCACGATCTTCTTGAGCCGATTGTTCTCGTCCTCGAGTTGCTTCAACCGACGCATCTCGTCAGGCAACAGACCCGCATACTTCTTTTTCCAGTTGAAATACGTCGCCTGGCTGATCCCGGCCTTCCGGCAGATCTCTGCAACCGGAACGCCATCGTCGCCCTGCTTCAGAATGAACGCCTTCTGTGCGTCCGAAAACTTCGATGCCTTCATCGCTTCCGCTCCTTCTCCCAGCCGGGATCCTAGCGCGGAAAACTCCAGTCAAAAACGATCCAATTTTCTGGGATCAGAGCAGGGTCGACTGAAGACTGTTCGGTTCTGGCCGAGACCCTAAGAAAGAAGACCTTCATTGACCGTGCTCAAAACGTTGCCCCCTAGAAACCGAAGTGGAATCTAAACTGAGAGGCCTGTTGGCGAAGTGGAGGCGCTGCGCAAAACATGTGGACTGAAACCGCTTGAAAAAGAAAGCCCTCCGCAATCGGGGGACGAGATCGCGGCGAAACAGGCCGCCGGAGGGGCAGGGCTCACATGGCACGAACCGGACGCTTCGGCACACGACTCATCTGCGACCGATTTCACTCAAGTAAGGTGCCTCAACTGGCGGTTTACAATGCTGCTACAACTCGGGACAAAACATCTTTGTTGTATATGGTTGTTTCTGTCGACAATACAACGAAACGTTGCTATTGTTTAGTCGCCTGATTGCTAGGGGGGCGAGCATGGCCATAAAGACTTCAGACTTGGAAACCGGAGCAGAGATGCAATATTTCCGTGTTTCTGATGAAAATTTTCGGCTGTCAAGAAGATCATTTCTTCTATCTAGTGCGGCTTTATCCGTTTCTGCGATGTCGAATTTAACCTCCTCGAGATTAAGTTTAGCAGAGACTGTTGCGCCTACGAGGAGACTCCGTGTAGCCCCTCCTATTGGTGGAGGATCGTCATTAGAAATCACGCAATCTGAAGGAACTATACTATCCGAAACATCTGGGCAGTCTATTAGTTTTCTCGGGCATAAGGCGACCGGGATCTCGGGGATAGACGATCCACGTATTCGCGTTTTGCGAGCGGATGATCAACTCGATCTCGTCTTTGATCTCGAAAACCTGCGCGTCGACTATGCAGAAGACGGATCCGCGCAGTTCAAACGGATCGCCTCGGACAACCCAGGACGCATAACGGTCTTCTTGTCAGGGCAGCATGTTTTCGAGCCGAGTTTCGTCGTTTCTGCGGATGGAGGCGACCCAATCGTGCTTCCGCCCTTACAGGTTCGGTTGGGGGACCCTGCGCGCCTTGTCTTCGAGTATCAGGGCGATGGCCCATTGCCATTTTCCATCGAGACACTCCTCGACTGGCAACGGTTCAAGTTCAAGGTGCCGACATCTCCAGTTCCCCAAAGTGCATTCCACAAGCCACTTGCCTCCGAGACAGCAATCGAGGCTCCCTACGGGCTCTACTTCGCTCCTCATGATGACCATTCTTGGCGCCAAGCGAATAAAACGATTGGCAAGAGTGGCTTTCGCGAGATTTGGCACGCGTCACTCGTGGGCGTTCCGAACGCTGAGCTGCGCTCAGGGTTCGAAAGCGCAAAAGTTATTGCGGTATGGTCCCGCAAGCATGATCCTTCACTTGGACAAGCACCGATCGATGACAGGACTCGCGAGGATATTGTCAAGCTGACGCATGGTGCCAATGTAAATGCGACGCCGATCACAGCCCATGGGTTGACGCTGACTGGGCAGGGTGCCTTTCTCAACCTACGAGCTAACTTCCCCTATGATTGCACGAGTGCTATTTCGCTCACACACGTCTCGCAACGCTCGTCTTATGGACAAGACAATGATGTCGTCATTTCCCGCCGCGGGTTCCTCTATCCGTTTGGCCATGAAGTAGAAGCTGTCTGGGCGACGACCCGAGAACCGGCCGAGGTCTTTCCCGTTGCTGGTGCACTACCGGTTGAGGGCGGCTATCTCCGCAAGAGGCTTTTCATTCAGTTCAAGCAACAGGAGCGATCCTACGCGGAAACGGCAAGCGCCGCGACCCTCCCGTTTCGGTCAATTCGCTTCGAAAGCGATCTCAGCTTACCTTTAGATGAGCCTGTTTCTGTAACAGTTTCGATAGCGAAGCCTGACGGTAGTTTATGGGCCGAGAAGGCATTCTGGCCAAGCGCGGGCGGCAAGCCCGTCATGTTCTCGGCTTTGGCAGAAGACTGGTCTGGAAAATTGGTCAGGCTGTCCGTCCCGGTCATTTTCATTGAATTTGACGCCACTTCGGCCGATGCCTCGCCTGTCGCAGAATCTGACGCGTATTGGGAGCGACTGCAACACGTACAGGCCGAATATAGGCAGAGCGGCCGAGGAGTTACGGGGGTCTACGATACCTCAGTTGCCGTCGCGGTTCCGCGGACACCGCTTGATACAAGCGTCGAGCTGATAAAAGTTCAGTTTGATGCGGTGACCGAACTTCGATCGGTTTGCCCCGCGAGCAATTCGCTTTTCGATCTGGCCGCTACCCAAATTCAGGCGCGCTTGCCCATGCTGCGGGCTACGGTGAGCGAGAGCGAAAACCTTGGCTGGTTTTCGATCTTGGACCCTGACCGTAACGACATGGAGACGTTTCTCCAGGCTGCGCCGGGGATCATTGCCGGAGATGAAAAGCGCATCCGGTTGGGCTGCTCGGGTCAAAGCGAAAAATCGGGTGGGTTCTTTTCGCTGGACATGACGGTGGGTGGCGTTTCCCGTATTTATGGTGCGACAGGACAGCAAAATACGACGACAGCCCTCGCATCTGGGGGACCTCAAACTTTCAATCCACTCGACTACTTTGGCGACGATACGGTTCTTTTCGGCGGGATCAAGATTAAGGATGTGCTGCAAGCGGGCCTCTCTATCGCCGAAGCACAGATGCCAAAGGTCATCCAGCGTGTAAGAGCCTATCCGGATGTCCCGGCCGAAATACGCCAGAGCATCGATTGGATGACGGAACAGTTTCAAAGCTGGCCGAACGCGAGCACCCCGATTTTTGCCGTGCAGCAGAGTTCACCGGACCTGGTTGTTGAAAGTGGAAATCCAACGCGCTTCACGTTAAGCGCTGAGACAAGCATTAGTCTTGATTCAACCTTGAGACCAAAGGCCACGGTGTCGGCCCGGCTGAGCAATTTCTCGCTCCAACTTCTGTTCGGGGGCAACGGGGTCTTAATCCGCTTCCGCTCATTCGTCTTCTTTATCGATACAGCAGGAACGACCACTTTCAGGCCTGACATCGATTCTGTCGAGCTGAAGGGCGCCATCATGGCATTCATTCAAGCTCTTCAGCAATTGTTGAAAGATATTCTCGGCGACATCGGAATTTCTATCAATCTGTTGCCGACCGGCGTTGAAATCCAACTGCCATCCTTCAACTTTCCGAGCTTGAGTTTCGGTGCTTTCCTGCTCCAGAATCTGAATATCGCCAGTTCAGTCGAAATTTCGTTCCGGTCACAGCCCACCAGTTATAAGTTCAACTTCTCCACCCCCGACAATCCCTTTACTGTCGCCGTTGGAATCTATGGCGGTGCGGGCTCCTTTGCTCTCACGGTTGATATCCGCGAAATTCGCTCCTTTTCTGCGTCTTTCGGATTCGGCGCCTTTGCGCGACTTGATCTCGGGATCGCTTCAGGAAGTGCCGCGTTGTTGGGGGGCCTTTCATACTGGCTACAAAAGGCGGAAGTTGGCGGCGTCCCCACCACTAATATTGAATATCTGTTCTACGTTCGCGCCTATGGCTCGGTGACCGCACTCGGGTTCATCACGGTCGGCGTCGATTTCTATCTCGCGCTGGTAATAAAGACGGGAATGCCATCCTATAGCGAGGGTCTTGTCGAGGTTTCCTACTCAGTTAAAATCGGGTTCTTCAAGAAATCGTTCAAATTGACCTTCCGCCGCCGCTTCAATGGCTCTGGAGCTAGCTCTGCAATGTTTGCGTCTTCGAATCCGTCTGGCCGCACCAAGCGGGAAATACTGACGAAGTCGCAATGGACACAATATCGTCGCGCTTTTGCTGGGGGAAACTGAGGTGGCCAATTACCTTGTGTGGACGACGATTCCCTCTGGCTTGCGAAGAGGGGCTGATGGCAATCTGATCCTACGGATTGGCCTCGTGCCTTCAATCAAACTTGGAATCGACAGGACCACTCAGAGTCTTCTGTCCGATGCGAGTTATCATGACTTCGTCAGGTGGACTAACACACTCAATACCGCCGCATTCGCCCTGAAACTGGCCGACGACGCTGGAACTGAAGCCACGTTCAGTCCGGAACTCGATTTTCTTCCAATGCCCGGGCTGGAGTTAGATACCAAGTTCTGGGAAACGGTTTTCCCGGCCAGTACCGTTGTAAGGCCATTCGGACCGTCGACGCCACAACCCCTGAACGTCAAATCATACGACGCCCGATCACTCGCAAATATCCTGTCACTTGGATATTTTGCCGAACTGAATGCAGTAAAGAGAACCTTCTCAATCGCTTCGACAGATTTACGCGCAAATCCTGTAATACAGGCGTTGACGGGTGCCGAGCCTGACGCAAACTTTCGGGCGCTGTCCAACGGCGACGCCGCTCATATTATCGAGACATTCCAAGAGTTTTCTGCATTTCATACGGTCGATCAAACGGTGGCGCCAGCGACCGCGCTGGCTGTCCAGCCAGAAATGGAGTTTCACGAAATCGTTTCGGCACTTCAGGATCATAACGGACTGGCGCAGAAACTGGGTTTGGTCCTTCGCTTTGATGTTCCAATACCCGAGAGTGTCATCAGTGATCTGGGTGGAATCGTACGGATCAAGATTGACGTACGATTGTCGTTGAATGACACGCTCGTCGCGGCACCTTGGACTGTCTGTGATGTCCAGCAGCAGATCGGCACAACCGATTTTGGAGTGTTTCACCCACGTCGCTCGGACGGTTCCAAGCTACCCGACTGGGCAGGGTTCCGATCACTTGAAGCCAGTACTGGAAGGCTTACGAATCTTGAAATTGACTGGTTGGCGCTACAATTGGCCGAGTCTGCCAGACAGACAGTCGCAGCGGATGTCGTCCCTCTTGATTATCAATCTGCTCTACCCTTTCCGAAAGCCCTTGCTGCCCTCCGTCAGAGTGGCATCTCTCTGATTGACCTGCCGAACGAAAATCCAGAGGCTGGCCAAGAGTTGCCTCTAGTCGCTGAATTCAAATCCAACAATACGAGATTACTTGCTCTCGACACACAGCAGGCAAGTCAAGTCAACACCCAGCAGCCAGACCCCGGTCAAGTGATCTTCGCCGATGATGGCCTGATCCGGGGATATCGTGTCTACATACGCAGCATTTCAGAGGGCGTCTGGAGAAGTCTTTGCTCCAGGATACTTACTTACTCCTTCAATGGTGGTCCTCTGAGAGAGGTTAAGTGGTCACCGGGGCCAGATGAAGGGGAGATAACGAAGGTACTGGCGGATCAGGCAGGCCAGAGTGCGACTTCGCCTTTCTTGTTCAACTGGGACGGCTGGAGCCTTGTGGCTCCGCGCACCGACAATCCTGTCGACGAGGACGGTGATGCGCAGGAGATCGTTGATGAGGTCTTCAGAAATTTCGCCGTCAAATGTGTGGTCGTTGATGGTACACTCCAGACCAAGCGCTACGGTGAAACCTATGAGTTCTGTGTTGTACCGGTCGACCTCGCCGGAGAGTCGTGGTCCCTGAAGGAAGCATCTTTAATACTCTCTGACGCAACCCTCGGCGTGCGCACGGCAATCATCGGAAATCAGAGACTCCAGCCGATACGTTCCCCGTCGATATTTGAAAATGATCGCGAGCAAGGGGAAAAGGGGACGACCGTCGCCATCCGAGCACTAGACGGCCGTCCAGTTGCGAATAGCACTGTTCAGATCGTGCCATCAGATGCTGATTTGTGGCTAGTGAACGAGCACGGTTCATTTGACGCGATGAGCGATGACCAATCGTTTGATGTCATCGTTAATACAGCCGAAGAGTTCATCGGCCCAAAAGGTACTGGGACAATGGATGTGCCGTTTCTTCCCGACCCGATGTGCCGTGGCGTTGTCATCAGGTCTTCGTCAGGGGATCTCGACTCTGGACCAGTCACATTTCCATCACGGCCAGGTATTGACGAGTTGAAGAAGCGTCTTCTTCTTCGATCAGTCAATCTATCCGTCAGACCAGGAGCCCCAGATAGCAAGCCGTCAATCACGAGTGCCGCGGGCAGCATCACAGTCTCTATTCCTCCAGGCGAGACTGTCAGGGCATTGATGTCGTCGGTGCTTGGCGAAGAAGACTACCGCAGCCTGTGGGTTTCCAGTTCCCTCGAAACACTTCTCAGCTTTCAGAAACCGGAGACAATTGCTGCGTTCGCCGCCGAGGATCAATCCAAACTGACCGCCTCCTTGAGGGGCGAGGTGCTTGCGGGGTCGGAATATCTCGTTACCCCTCCAAGAGAGGTAACGTTTGTGCATGCAACGCAAAGGCCAATCAGAGCACCTATTTTTGGAGATCGGATCCGCGCAGAGAAGATCGGCCTCAACTCATCCGCCGTGAAACTGGTGGACGAGGCATTCTCAGTTCATGTTCCCAGTACCGGACGGATCGAATTTAATGCCTCATGGACGGATATTGTTGATGAACCGTGGTCGAAAGAATTCCGAGAAGTACCGGCAGTTCTTCCACCGTTTGGCTTCAACTTAACGGAAACGGATGAGCCCTCGCTTGGTGTCGTGGGACACCCTGCGAGCTATTGGCAAAATAGCCCGAGCAATGATGGACCACTTGCGAAAGAGCGCGAAGCGCAGACTGCAAACCGCCAGGAACCCACGGTTCATGCCTTCCCGGATACAAAGTATCGCGTTGTCACATATCGTGCGCGAGCAACCTCTCGCTTTCGATCCTTCATGCCGGAAGAGGTTCTGAAAGACCCGGACGCTTTGTCGCAATTCGAAACCGTAACTGTCGAGGTTTTCAACAGTGCACCGCCTGACGCGCCGGAAATAAGGGCGATCCTCCCGATATTCAAAAAAGAAATGGCCGAGGACGGGCGAACGCAAGTCCATGTCACCGGACATCGCTTCTTGTTCGAACGCCCTTGGTTATCGTCTGGACCCGGTGAGATGGCCGCTTTCTCGGTTCGCGAGACGGAGCTTTCTGATACGCCTCCCGAACTGAACAACGCTGTATCATCCTGGGCATTCAACCCGAGAAAGCTTGGAGCACCGACATCGAGATGGCCAACCCTAGATGATTTCGTCAATGCCGGTGAAAAACTGATCTACGTTCCGGTCTACCCGGAGCAAAATACCGCTGATAGTTCCATAGCAGAACTTGGCCGTGTATCGTTGGCCACTTACGATGTGGAAATCGATGCTGAACGGAATGTCGTTTGGTGTGATGTTCAGGTGCATCCGGGCAGAGCCTACTTCCCCTTTATAAGGTATGCCGTCGCACGCTACCAGCCGAAATCGATTGCCGGTGCAGCGCTTTCGAAGATCGTCATGTCCGACTTCGTCCAGATTTCGCCGACCCGCACGGTCTATGTAGGCAGCGTAAAGGATGGCAAAAGAATCATAACTGTATCTGGCTTCAGCTATGTCGAGAAAGGGGCCTCTGCGGTAACAAGCGTTGTCGAAGTGTTTTCCGAAGTACCGTTGATGAATGCCGCCTCTTCAGAAGCTGTCCTGTGGCAGGCGACCGGCGACACCATTGAACTCACCGCGAAGCGTGAGGGCGCAGAACTCATGACTTGGAATGGTGAAATTCCGGAGCAGGACGGAAAATGGCGACTAACAATCGTCGAGTACGAAATCTACCAAATAGAAGAAAATACCGAGGTACGGCCCGATGAGGACTTCAAGCACAATGGCGTTCCCGCCACGAGGAGAATGACCTTTATTCATTCTGTCGAACTAGCCTGAAGGCTAAAACGCCAAACTTACGGTCTCTCTGCATACGAGGTACTGAAATGAACTTTGTGGCACGCGAGCTTGTAGCATTTATATTGAGCACCTTGTTCATCGCTGCCACGCTAAATGCACAAGCGCGTGCAGGCGCCGGCGTGGAAGCGGACAAATTATGGCCCTCTAAACAGATCCCCTACGCGGTTTGCGATTGCCGCAATGGGGTGCCATATTTTTGTACCAAGGTGCAATGCCTTGCAAAACCTGATGTCATCCTCAAGGCAATCTCCGATTGGAATGCCTCGGCGATAACGGTCAAGCTGGTGCCGCGAGACAAGTCCGGGGCGAAGCCGTATTTGCTCTACTTGGCGCAAGAGGACGACAGCAACTTAGAGACTGGCAAATGGCCTAGATGGTGTTTCACCGAGGCTGGGTTTACTGGAACCAATAGCCCTCATCCTGTCGTCATTGGAAACGAATGCGTGCGAAATATGGGATCGATCCTCGGCATGACCGTCTTGCACGAGACGGGTCACGCCGTGGGATTGCTCCACGAGCAGCAACGTACCGACCGCGATATATTTCTGAAGGTAATGTTTCCCGGCAGTACAGCAAATGCAGCAATCGGACAGTCGGGACGAATGTGTGCAAGCGACCGGCAGGAAGAATGCGAATTTCAGTCCGGGATCTTTTACCGTGTCTATACGTATGGCCGAAACGTAGGAGAGCATGACCTGAAATCGATCATGCACTACCGTCTCGTCAAAAATTTTGAAACATGCGTTACATCAGAACCGAAGCCAGATGATTATGAGCTTGCGTGTATGGACTTAACCGAGCGGGGGCGCAAACGGGTTGAGGAGTTGCTTATTCAACCCAGCCAGATTGGCTCAAAAATATTCGGCCTCTCTCCGATCGATATCTATACGGTGAATGAGCTATACAAAGACGTGCCATAACAACTTTCGGCTTCCCATAGTCATAGAGCTGCTTCACCCTGCGACATCGACATAGTGCGGACGGTCAGCTATTGCGCGATATCGGTAGATATCCGCAAATCGAGTAAAACCGTTGCGCCATTGGTTGGGAATTGACTTGCTGCTGAAGTGTCAGCCAGTGGCTTCTCTTATCTGATCTGCCATCCAGTTGGAACTAAGAAGTTAACATACCAGTTTGCAGAAATTGCATGCCAGATCTACCGCAGCTTGTGGGAAAAGATGGGGCGCCTTTGGAAGGCGATAAACGAAGGCGCATTACAGCGATCGAGTTCGCATCAGCCTGAATGTCGGTCTCTAGGTAAAGGCAGTATTTGCACGAACGGCAGAAATGGCGGCGCAAAGTGGTTACTCGCTTGGCGAAGAACAAACGAGAGAACGCGATCGCAGCTCTCCACTCCATCCGAATTGTTGCGAACCGAAGTCTCTTCCCGGTCAGGTTTCGCGTAACCTGCCATACGGTAGCTCAACTTTTTTGAAATTGATGAAGTAGCCCCTGGTCTTGTTCTGTTACTGGCGTATCCACCTTGACGATGAAGTGGCGTAACGCCAGGTTTAGGTTGAGGAGGTGGCTGATGGCCAAATCTGTTAAATTCACCGACGACACGTTCGTTGATGACGCGCGCGTCATGGCCGAACTCCATAGTCGGTCGGTCGCTGGTCAGATTATGCACTGGGCGCGGGTTGGTCGTGCCATCGAGAGGTTCGGCAGATTCGACCAAGCCAAAATATGTCGAGTGCTCTCGGGCGAGATGGAGACCAGCACCCTCACCGCAGAGGAAAAGGCGGTCTGGTCGGAGAGGTTCCTGGAGAAGATTTCGGAACCCGGTCCCGATGAGGAAGCCTACTACGCCGAGCTGCGCAAGAACGGCAATGCTTGCAGGCTTGATGCTTCCGGTAACAACGTCCGCACGGACTTTCGACCCGAAAAATGAGTTCGACATTAACGCGGACGATTTACGCGCATATCTTCACAGGACGGGAAGTCGCAGTTTTTACTTGCTTCAGATCTTTGAAGCATGTCCGAAACCCGAAAGTCCCGCAGGAACAAGAGGGCGGTTTGGCTTTTTACCATACGCCCACCTTTAGAATAGAAGTTGGGCGATCTCCCCACCGACGCTTTCGTTCCGCAGGGAAGTGCTATTTGCGAGGCGAACCAATTGCCTCAGCGAAGCTTCGAACTCTGACGCATCCGCTGTTAGGTCAATAGTGCGAACGGAAATCTGATGCCCTTGAACAATCATCGTCTCATCGACAGCGCCCCCAACTTGAGGATGGAGCAGGATACCCTCCGCTGTCAGGCTCGGCGGATCCGAGTTCCGTTCTTGCGTTCGGAGGTAAGCGTAGATTTGATAGAGATAGCCGCTTTTCAATATCTCTCCACGAAAGTTTGACGAGGTCAGAATTCGAGTGAATTTCGTGTCGATTATGATGCGGCGGCCAGTCGCCGGATTGTTCAGTTCAATGTCTGTCTGCATGCCCGGAAGGATTGGAGGCATCCCAAGTGTCGACACGTCGACGGGCCAGTCAATGCGGCGGCCTTGAGCGATGCGCCAGCCTTGAGGTTCCAACTCAAGGCGGAGTGCGTTGCCGACAGCACGCTCGAAAAGACGCCGGATCAAGTGTTCAGAGGCATCTGTTCCAGGTTGGAATGTTGATCCCATGGTTTCCGTCGGAATTGTATCGTCGAAGACCATACGTGCAAGTGCGACCATCATGCGGTCAGTGCGTTCATTGCGCCCAATCTGATCGAGGCCGAGTTCGGCGCGAGACGGTCGCTTGTTCGCTACTCCGACACGCGAGAAATCAGCGGCAAGACTGCGGCAGCGATGCGCCGTCTCGGGCTCTGAAATCCGTGCGGCAAGACGATCCAGCGCCGCGCGGACCATTCTGTTCCGGGGCGTGTCCATTACGTGTTCTTGAAACTGACACGCGACTTGTCCGCGTTCCATCAACTGGCCAGTCTCGGTTGCAAGCATGTCAATCCGGCCCCGGACACGCGGTAGGACGGCTGCTCGGGTCCGGTACCCTCGACTGAGATTGCGACGGAGCCGTTGTTCCACCACATGTGCGATCAGTCGCCCAACCAGATCCGGTAGATCCCGTGCGGCTTCGACGTCGCGCTCGAAGGAGTTTTTGTATTGAACGAGATCCGCCGCATACAGAAACAGAAGCCAGATGTTGCGGAGAGGGATTTCGCCCGCCATCAGAGCCCATCCCGGAGCCTTGACATGGCTTCTGCTGCGCGTTCAGGCGCGTCAAACCAATATTCCTCGAGCAACGGGCCAATTTCAGTCTCGATCACATCTCGAAACCATGCTCTTGCGTCCCCCAGCGGCTCGGTCGGCGTTACGTAAGAATGTCCGATTCGAAACTGTGGTCCGAGTGTTCGATCGGAAGAGATCTCCTCGTTCAGCGCCTCCATTCGAATTCGGATCAGCTCAAGCAATTCGCCGTCCAATCCACGATCCGCGCACCAGGCCGCCCACAAGTCGTTCATCGTCGGTTTCAGTGTGACAAAGGCGAACCGGCGCCGTAAAGCCAGATCGACAAGCGCAAGTGATCGGTCAGCGATATTCATCGTGCCGACGATGTAGAGGTTATCCGGTACATGCACTCGCTCCCCGGCTTGCTTGCGATAGGCAAGCTCGATCGCATCAGCGCGACTTCGTTTGGTGTTCTCAAGCAAGGTGAGCATTTCGCCGAATACTTGCGCCGGGTTGCCGCGATTGATTTCCTCGATGATAAGAACATGGGCGATATCGGGCTGTGCGCGCGCGGCCTCGACCGCCTGAAGGAAAACTCCGTCGGTGATCTCGAGACCGTTTGAGCTGGGCCGATAGCCGCGGACAAAGTCCTCATAGGACAAGGAGGGGTGGAACTGGACAGATCTCAGTTGCTCGGGCTTCGGTGTACGGCGGCCGATCAGAGCTCGAGCGAGGCGTTTGGCGAGCCATGTTTTGCCGGTCCCGGGTGGTCCCTGGAGGATCAGGTTCTTCTTCGTCTCGAGCCGTGACACCATATTTGCCAAGTCCGCCCTCGAGATGAAACCGCCATCGGCTATAATGTCCTCTATTCCATATGGTTCGAGCGGCGGAGAGTCGGTTTCGCTTTCGGACTGCTCTTCCTCCTCGATTGCTGTAAGTGGCTCAATGTCTTCGGCATACTTTTTTGCCCATACGGGATAGGTAAGGAACCGCGAAAGGTTTTGATCTTCCCCCTCGAAAGCGAAGGCAACGAGTTGACGAGCCATGTCGTCGTCTTCGAATTTCGCGCGCGCGATTGTCGTGCGATAGGTGTAAAAGAACCACTCCCTCGGCGGGTCGAGTTCTTCCCACTCGACATCGACTGTTCTTCCATCTCCGCGTTGGCCGGTGATCGTCCCCACCGCCTTTATGAGCATGGTACTGACATTGCGTCCACGGTTCTCAAATGGAACATCATGCTTGCGCGTATAAGTGGATTTGATAGCAATTCTGTCACCTTGTTTCATCTGCCGCACAAGGTTGGAGAACTTCTCTTCGTGGCCACTTTGCCAAATGTTTTCATTCAGAAACCGTGATGTCTGATCGACTTCATCCCATACCGCCCCCACGAACCAGTAATTCACGCCATCCGCAACGATCTCGCCCTCTGGTGCCTGATCCTCTTCTTCGTCAGCCTTGAAAGCGGACTGCGCTTGGCGGAAAATGTCGACGGCCCGGTCGTCGGATATTTCGACTGACTTTCCTGCTTCCGTGAGAGCCCAAACTCCACGCTTGGGCGAGTACAAGAACCCAGCCTTCGTTAGGTAGAACCGCGCCCAAGCGACCTTGTTGTTGAATTTCGGCTGTCCGTTTTTGTTCGTCTGGTTTAGGAAATCTTCTGGCACGTTATGGCGTTTTGCGATCTCATCGACGACATCCTTGGGCTTTGCCTGGCCGCCAAAGTCACGCAACACTTCGAGAACCGGTGCAAAGTAGCTGGCGAACTGAGGGGCACCGTCAATCTTTCGTTCAAATAGGCTCACGAACGACCTCGTATGCGTTTTGTGAAGGGTGATCATTAAGCGCAAACGACAGTTGGATCGCAAGTTTGGCTAAATCCGTCGCCTTCGAAGGACACAGAGGCCACCGCACATTGACGCCGGCTTTGGCAAAATGCAGCTCTTGATATGCTCGGAACTCTGTTTGGGCTCCTGCCAATGGTGACCCATGTTCCCGCACAGCTATCGCTCAGCAAATGGTATGAAAAGGGGGTAATGAACGGCAAAGGAGAGTAGCGAAAACCGCGGAATTCCACGGTTTTCGCCTGAGGGAACATTACTCATAACCTGAAGGTCGCAGGTTCAAATCCTGCTCCCGCAACCAACAAATAACCCGGCCTCGCGCCGGGTTTTTTGTTGGTAGCGGATACAGATTTTAAACTGACCAGGGGCCCGCAAGGAGGGCTATGCCCGACGCAGTGGGACAAAAACTCTCAAAGCCAAATACCAAAACAAACAAATAACCCCGGCAGAAAAACTGACCGGGGTTTTTTTGTTGCCTAACGCAACTCGACCGGCACCGTTCCAGGGACACCCGAACGGCAAAGCCCAAATGAAACGCTGGAAACAAACCTAATCCGCTCCAAAAATCCAAAAGCCCCGCCAACATTACTGGCAGGGGCTCCGGGTATCTCTGATCCAAAAACCAAACCTAAGCCGTCGAAAACAAAACACCGCCCAACGTCGACGCCACCTCCTCAATCATACCGTCCTCAACAATCAAAGGCGGGGAAAGCGCGATGATGTCCCCTGTAACGCGGATCAGCAAGCCTGATGAAAAGGCAAAGAAGCCTTCAGGTGTAATGGCGTGCCGCATCCAATTGAAAGAACACGACACGCCTTTGAGTTACAGCATCCAGGTCGCGATGCCAGGGAAGAACAGCAAGATTGCGAGAACAAAGAGCTGCAGCACGATAAACGGAAGCAGAGCTCCGTAAATGTTGCCGAGCGTAATGTTCGGTGGCGCCACGCTTTTCAAGTAGAAGGCCGCCGGACCGAAGGGGGGCGTCAGGTAGGAGACCTGCATGTTGACGGCAAACAGGATGCCGAACCAGATCGGATCATATCCCAGCTGAACGACGATCGGAACGAAGATGGGCAAGGTCAGAAGGGCGATCCCGATCCAGTCCAGGAACATGCCCAGCACAAGCAGGATTGCCATCATGATCAGAATGACGGCCACCGGCGACGCGTCGAGACCAAGCATGACCGCGGAAACGAAGCGGTTGCCCCCCATCAGGTTGTAGACACCGACGAGCACGGCTGCGGCGATCCCGATCCAGATGATCATGCCGCAGGTTTCCAGCGTGTGGACCAGACTGTCCTGAAGCATACGGACGTTAAGTTCCCTGCGAAGCAGTGCGATGATGAGCACTGACGAGACCCCGAGTGCAGCTGCTTCGGTGATAGAGGCGATGCCTCCATATATGGAACCCAGAACCGCTACCACGATGAAGACCGGGGCGATCAGGGACCGGATCGCACTTCCTATTGTTTCTTCGGCTCGTTCTTCCGCGGAAATTGGTGGCCCGAGGTCCGGGTTTCGGAAACAGCGGACAAGAACATAAGCGATATAGCAGCCGAGCAGCATCAGGGCAGGTGTGACTGCCGCAACGAAGAGGTCGGCAATGGAAACACTTGCCACCAGCCCGTAAATGATCAGAACGATCGAGGGCGGCATCATGGTCCCAAGCGAACCACCTGCGCAAACGACCCCGATTGACAGGTCACGGTCATATCCAAGCCGCAGCATCTGGGGCAAGGCCAGAATTCCCAGTAGAACAATCTCACCACCGATGACGCCGGACATGGCGGCCATCAGGGTGGCGACGATCAGCGTTTGAACAGCGACACCACCTGGCAACCGTCCGGCAAGAACCCTCATTCCGTTGAAGAGGTCCTTTGCGATGCCTGATCTGTCGAGGAGCGCCGCCATCAGGATGAACATCGGAATGGCGACGAGGGAATATTCCGTAATGAAGCCGAAGATGCGAGCCGTAACCAGCGGTAACGCATTTCCTCCGAACCAGCCGAACGTGAAAACCAGGGCTACGAGCCCCGTCACCCAGGCGAGAGGCTGACCTGTAAGCAACAACACGAAGATGCTGCCAACGAGCAGAATTGTACCGTATTCAATACCCAGAACGTTGAGGCCCATGTCATCGGCCTCCGCGTTCATTGTAGGCAGCGTCATCGCCGCGGATCGTCTTGATCAGGTGCATCAGGGTCTGAACGAACATCAGGCAAACGCAGATCAGAATAATGATTTTCAGCAGTGCCGGTGTTGGCGGGTTCCACGCCGTACCAGTGCCCTCCAGATGGATATCGCCGTTGGGTCGGTGGGTAGCCTTCCAAGCCATTGTCGCGCCTGCGTATCCCAGTCCTGCAAAGAAGATCATCGCGATCAAAGAATTGACGATATCCAGCCATCGACGCACCCGGGGTGAAACCGAGTCATAAATCATGCGCACGCGAATATGCTTGTCGCGAGCGAGCGCTACGGGGCCGCCAATCAGGAAGATGGCTGCTATGAGGAAGGTCGTGCTCTCGTGAGCCCAATACGTCGGACTATCAAAAACGTAACGGGCGATAACCTCATATACGCTGATGGCAAACGCCAGAAAGATAGCCCAGGCAAAGAGCTTCGCGGACCCGGCAATGAACCGGTCGAGGCCGGTTCGCAGGTTCGCCTGGCCATTGTCCTCCAGGTCACTCACATCCGGATTGTCCGGCATGGATTCTTCTCCCGTCGCGCAGTTGGCAAGCTGTTGTGGAAATAGGGGATGGCCAATCAGTCTTGGCTGACGGCCACGCACCGGCATCTCGTTTCACCCGTTATGGACAGATAGAAACAAGGTCAGGCCGCACCCAAACCTTTCGGTCCGGGTGCGGCTGCGTCAACGGAACGTTGGTCAGATCAGAGCTGGTTCCGGCCCTTCAGATAAGCGACCACCGCATCGTAGTAGCGTTGGGTGAGGTCGTTCTTGCCGGCCCAGTTTTCCCATTCCTGCTGCGCGATCCTGCGGAACTTCGCTCGCTCGTCGCCTGACCAGTTGACAATTTCGATCTCGGGGTTTGCCTTGGCTTCCTCGACTGCGGCCGCATCGAGTTTGCGTACGGAATAAACGTGATCGAAAATGAACTGGTCAACGGAGGCGTTCAGGACGGCCTTCAGGTCGTCCGGAAGTTCATCCCAGATTGATTTGGTCATCGAAATGTCGATCAGCGGCAGGGAATGAAAGCCCGGATACAGCGGATAGTGGGCAACGTCGTTCATGCCCTGCGACTGGTTGGTTGCAAAAACCGTGTAATCGGCCGCCTGGACAACGCCCTTGTCGAGAGCCGTGAAGACCTCTGAACCGGGAAGTGCAACCGGAGAGGCACCTGCCTTGGAGAAGATTTCGTAGACCATGCCTTCCGGCGCACGCATCTTGACGCCCTTCAGGTCTTCCACGGAGCGGATCGGAACACTGGAGACGAAAGCTTCCGGCTCAGTTGCTGCCGCTCCGATGAAATGGACGCCATAGGGCTCGACCAATTCGGCGTAAAGCTCGTGACCGCCACCGGATTGCATGAACCCGATCAATTCGAACGGATCGCTCCAGGCACCGACCAGGTTGCCCATCATCGCGAAAGCGGGATCCTTGCCGGCGAAATAGCTCGGATCGGTCAGATGCCCCTGAAGAATACCGGAGCCAACGGCGTCAAGCGTATCGGTATGCGGGACAACGGCACCAATCGGCAATATCTCGATCTCAATCCGCCCGCCGGACATTTTCTCGACGTTTTCAGCCCACTTCTGCTTGTTGATGAATCCGGGTTCACCAGCCGTTTCCGAGGTCTGGAAGGTCCAGTTGTAGTCGGCGGCTGTTGCGGCGGTCGGTGCTGAAAAGACCGACAGGGCAAACAAGCTTGTTAGAATTCCGGTCTTCAGCGACGAAAGACGCGCAAAACGTCTTTCCACAGTCACAGATTGTTTGATGCGTGCTGCAAGGTGTTGAAATTGCACACCGCCGCGCAGCGCTTTCGTGTCTTCGTGATAATTATTCGATTGCATGTTTTCCTCCCACATACATCGCCACAAGTTGGCTAGCCAACGCCAAGCACGTCACGTTACGCGGCCAGAAACCAAATATGACAGGTTAATTCACGCAATCCATTTGCGGGAACCCGCAATTTGGGTGTCGTTGCCGGCATTGCATCTCAGGGATGTGAGGGGTGTTCTGAGTGCGGCGACCTTGCGTGACGGGGGGTATCGGGGGAGGCGTTCAGATCTTACCTTGATCGCATGGAGCGTGCGTGCAGTCGACACCGATGCCAGCTGGTCGCACTCTCCACGCCGGTGAAGGGCTGCCCAAGTACAAAACGCCCTGGAAACGAATGCTTCCAGGGCGTTTTTCTTGTCATTTGGTCCAGGTTCAAGCGGCCGTGTTCTGAGCTTGCGGCTGCTCTGCTGGTTCCTCGTGTTGTGCAAGCGGGCGATTGCCCGAGAGCTTGCGGACCAGCACGTAGAACACCGGCGTCATGAAGATCCCGAAGAAGGTCACGCCGATCATGCCGGAGAAGACCGCGATGCCCATCGCGGCTCGCATTTCCGCACCGGCGCCGGTGGAAAGCACCAGCGGAACCACACCCATGATGAAGGCCATCGAGGTCATCAGGATCGGGCGCAGACGTAAGCGGCTGGCTTCGACTGCCGCTTCAACCGGCGTTCGGCCTTCAAATTCCAGTTCCCTTGCGAATTCCACGATCAGGATCGCGTTTTTCGCCGAAAGCCCGACCAGCACCACCAACCCGATCTGGGTGAAGATGTTGTTGTCGCCATGGGTCAGCCAGACGCCGGTCAGGGCGGCAAGGACACCCATCGGTACGATCATGACGATCGCCACCGGAAGCATCAGGCTTTCATACTGGGCGGCAAGCACCAGGTAGACCAGAAGCAGGGCCAGAGGGAAGACCAGGAACCCGGAGCTGCCGGCAAGGATCTGCTGGTAGGTCAGGTCTGTCCACTCAAAGGCAATGCCTTTGGGCAGGGTTTCTTCCGCAATCCGCTCGACCGCTGCCTGGGCCTGGCCGGAGGAAAACCCGGGAGCCGGGCCACCATTGATGTCAGCCGCAAGGAAACCGTTGTAGCGGGTTGCCCGTTCCGGCCCGGTGGTGGCCTCCACCTTCAACAGGGCGGAGAGCGGGATCATCTGGCCGGTGGCAGAGCGGACCTTCAACTTGCCGATATCGTCGGCATGCGCCCGGTACTGGGCGTCCGCCTGCACCCGGACACTGTAAGTGCGACCGAAGGCATTGAAGTCGTTGACATAAAGTGAACCCAGGTAGATCTGCAGCGTCTCGAATACGTCCGTTACCGATACGCCGAGCTGTTCCGCCTTGGTGCGATCAAGATCCGCATAAAGCTGGGGCACATTGATCTGGAAACTGGAGAACAATCCAGCCAGTTCCGGCGTCTGATAGGCTTTCGCCAGGAAGGCCTTGTTGGCCGCGTCAAGTGCCTGGTAGCCGAGACCTGCCCGGTCCTCGATCTGCAGTTTGAACCCGCCGGTGGTGCCAAGGCCCTGAACAGGCGGCGGCGAGAACATGGCGATAAACGCGTCCTGGATCGTGCCGAACTTCTGGTTCAGCTGCATCGCAATGGCGTCGCCGGACAATTCCGGAGACTTGCGTTCCTCGAAATCCGTCAGGGTGGCAAAGACGATGCCCGCGTTGGAAGAGTTGGTGAAGCCGTTGATCGACAGGCCCGGGAAGGCGATGGCGTGTTCGACACCTTCCTGTTCCATGGCGATCTCGCTCATCCGGCGGATGACGTCTTCGGTCCGGTCCAGCGTGGCAGCGTCGGGGAGCTGGGCAAAGCCAATCAGATACTGTTTGTCCTGTGCCGGCACGAAGCCGCCGGGGACTGTTGTGAAGAGGCTGTAGGTTGCCCCTGCAAGTGCCATGTAGACCACCATGACGATGGTCTTGCGGGACAACAGGCCGCCGACGCTCTTGCCATAGGCGTTTGACCCGGCGCCGAAGGCCCGGTTGAAGCCCTTGAAGAACCAGCCGAAAAGGAAGTCCATCGAACGTGTCAGCCAGTCCTTGGGCGCATGGTGATCCTTCAGGAGAAGGGCGGCCAGGGCCGGGGACAGAGTGAGCGAGTTGATGGCCGAGATGACAGTCGAGATTGCGATCGTCAGTGCGAACTGGCGATAGAACTGACCCGAAAGGCCGGTGATGAAGGCCAGCGGGACAAACACCGCCACAAGCACCAGTGCAATGGCGATGATCGGTCCGGAGACTTCCTTCATGGCCTTGTAGGTTGCCTGGCGCGGGTTCAGCCCGTTTTCGATGTTTCGTTCGACGTTTTCAACGACCACGATCGCGTCATCGACCACGATGCCGATGGCGAGAACCAGTCCGAAGAGGCTGAGAGCGTTGATGGAAAAGCCGAAAACATACATGACGCCGAAGGTGCCGATGATCGACACGGGCACGGCGATCAGCGGAATGATCGATGCGCGCCATGTCTGCAGGAACAGGATCACGACGAGGACCACAAGCACCACGGCTTCCAACAGCGTGTCGACCACCTTCTCGATGGAGGATCGCACAAACTTTGTGGTGTCGTAGACGATCTCGTATTTGACGCCGTCAGGCATGGCGACCTGAAGGTCGTTCATGGTCTCGACCACTGCGTCGGAGATCGCAATTGCGTTGGAGCCAGGTGCCTGGAACACAGGAATGGCGACGGCCGGTTTGCCGTCGAGCAGGGAGCGCAGGGAATAATCAGCTGCACCGAGCTCGATCCGGGCAACGTCGCGCAACCGGGTGACCTCACCGTTTTTACCGGTACGGACAATGATGTTGCCGAACTCTTCCGGTGTCTGAAGACGACCTTGCGCATTGACGCTGAGCTGAACGTCGACACCCTTCAGGTTTGGCGAAGCGCCGATAATGCCGGCTGCGGCCTGCACGTTCTGTTGACGAATGGCGTTGGTGATGTCGCTGGCTGCCAGGTTATGGCCGGCCGCCTTTTGAGGGTCGACCCACACACGCATGGAGTAATCGCCGGAACCGAACACCTGCACCTGGCCGACACCCTGCAGGCGGGCCAGCCGGTCCTTGATGTTGAGGACGGCATAGTTGCGCAGGTAGGTGATGTCGTAGCGATTGTCCGGCGAGGTCAGGTTCACGACCATCATCAGATCGGGTGAACTTTTCACCGTGGTTATGCCAAGGCTTCGTACTTCCGCCGGAAGACGGGGTTCGGCTTGCGAAACACGGTTCTGAACAAGCTGCTGGGCCTGGTCGGGATCAGTGCCGAGCTCGAACGTGACCGTGAGGGTCATGACGCCGTCAGAGGTCGCCTGGCTGGACATGTAGAGCATGCCCTCGACACCGTTGATCTGTTCTTCCAGCGGCGTTGCCACCGTCTCGGCAATGACCTTCGGGTTCGCCCCCGGATAGGCGGCGCGCACGACGATCGATGGCGGTACCACCTCGGGGTATTCGGAGATCGGCAGCGCCCGCAGACCGATCAGGCCGGCGATGAGGATGAGGACAGACAGCACACCGGCAAAGACCGGGCGGTCGACGAAGAATCTCGAGATATTCATATCCAGGCCCTTTCCGGTCGGAAATCGGGACAACACGTCCCCGGCCGGTGGCGGCGCCACCGGCAATCATGACTTGAATTGTTGAAGAGGGGAGGTGGAGCGCCTTGCACTCCACCTGTTCACTCAGTTTGCAGCGGCAACGTCGTTTTCGAGCTGAGGATCGACGAGTGCACCAGAGCGGATCCGCTGCAGGCCGTTGACGACGATCCGTTCACCCGGTTCGAGGCCGCTGTCGACGATACGTGCACCTTCCGCGGTCCTGCCAAGGTCGATCGGCCTGTAGGCCACCTTGTTGTCGTCACCGACGACATAGACATATTTCTTGTCCTGGTCGGTGCCGATGGCGCGTTCGCTGATCAGGACCTTCTGTTCCGGCCTTGGCTCACCCATGCGGATACGCACGAACTGACCCGGGATCAGCCTGCCGCCCGGATTGTCGAAGACTGCCCTGACACCAATGGTGCCGCTGACGGCGTCAACCTGGTTATCGACCAGCTGCAGCTTGCCCTTCACCGGGTGTCCGGCGGTTGACGAGGTTTCGATTTCGACGGGGATCATGTCCAGTGGCGGCACCGCAGCATCTGTCTGCGGCAACTCGGCCAGAACCCGCGAGACCAGGTCTTCACTTGCGTTGAAGCTTGCATAGATCGGATCGACAGAGACAAGGGTTGTCAATGCCGGCGATGCGGAGCCCGCGGCAACGAGATTGCCGACGGTGATCTCGATCTTGCCGACACGACCCGACACGGGTGCCAGCACCTTGGTGTAGCCAAGTTCCAGCTTGGCCGACCTGAGAGCTGCCTTGACGGTTCTGAGGTTGGCCTGTGCTTCGGCGTAGGTGTTGCGGCGCTGGTCGAGGACGCTTTGGGAGATGGTCCGGTTTTCGATCAGCTTGTTGCCACGGTCCAGTTCCAGCTTGGCGAGGTTGAGCTGCGTTTGCGCAAGTTCAACCTGACCTTCCCTTTGAGCGACGGCAGCCTCGTAGGGAGCCGGGTCAATGGTGAAGAGCAGGTCACCTGCTTCCACCAATGCGCCTTCACGGAAATCGACGGATTGAATGGAGCCGGCCACACGGGAGCGGATCTGCACCCGGTCAACGGCTTCGAGCCTGCCGGAGAAATCTTCCCACACGGTTATTTCGCGGGATTTGACCTCGGCAACGGTCACCGGCACCGCCGGGATGGCGACTGTACCGCCCGCGGCCGTTGCAGGGCTGCTTGCCGGTAGGTTCATGATGAGGACAGCGGCTGAAACAGAGACAGCAACTGCCAGACTGGCGCCCGTCAGGGCCCAGCGCTTGCTTCTTGATGTCATTGGTCTCTCCTTGGAAACCCTGCTGAAAACACAACCTTCAGAAGGGTTTGGATATCAAATCAGTGGACGCTGACGGACTGCACGAAACCGGAAAATTGCGTGCTTACGGTTTCTTGCCAGGATGGGGTCTCGTCCGTCTTTCCGCCGTAGAGTGATGGCCAGCCTGTCCCGGCGGGGAGAACATGCTGGTGAACTTCAACGCCTGCATTTTTCAGGCAGGTCGCAAAGCCGAGTGTTTCGTCCTTGAGGGGGTCGTCCTGAGAAGACAGAACAAGCGCGGGGGCAACGCCGGTCAGGCGTGAGCACATGCATGGGGCCGCATAGGGGTGGCACATGCCGGTGCTGAGATAGTGGCTCCAGCCGTCGGCCCAGATGTCCTTCATGCCGAACTCGCCGGCCTTCTGAAACGATGCAGAGCCCATGAAAGGATCAAGCAGGGGTGACAGAAGGATCTGCCCGTCAAGTTCATCGGCGAAATGATCCCGCGCCTTCAGCGCGACCGCTGCGGCGATGTTGCCGCCAGCCTCGACGCCGCCGACAAGAAGCAGGGATTTCCGGTTCCCAAGGCCGGCGCGCTTTTTCGCCAGATAGGAGAAGATCGAAAAACCCGTTTCCAGCGGCTTCGGAAAAACGCTGCCAAGAGGTACATTGTAATCCGGCATCACGACAATAGCGCCGGTTTCGGCAATGAGATGCGCAAACTCGCTTTCCTGCGGGACGGTGCCTTGAAAAGCGCCGCCGTGAAAATAGATGAGGACTGGCGGCGACTTGCTGTATTCGGCACCCTGGTAGACACGTGCCGCCACGGGGCCGATGGCCACCTTGTCGAGTGTCATATCCTTGATCTGCAACGTCATTTTCAGTGCCGTTTCGTGTCTGTTGGTTGAGGGAGAACCGGGTACACCAGCTCTCTTGCATGTCCGATAGGTATTGTTGTTCCAACTCTGGAATAAGGGGTGTATTATTGGTTTCACTATTCGAATTTTCGAATAATAAGCCTATTTTTTGATCAGGACGCCCAGAAATGGATCAACTCTCCGCCATGCGCGCCTTTGTGAGGGTGGTTGAAACAGGAAATTTCACCCGAGCCTCCGATTCCCTTCAGATGCCGAAGGCGACGGTTACCAACCTGATCCAGAATCTCGAGAAACATCTGCAGACCAAATTGCTCAACCGGACAACACGGCGCGTGATCGTAACGACGGACGGCGCGCTTTATTATGAGCGGGCCGTTCAGATCGTTTCGGAGGTCGACGAACTTGATGCCAGCCTGTCCCAGGCCCAGAGCAATCCGGGTGGGCGGCTGCGCGTGGAAATGTCAGGGGCCTTTGCCGACTGGTTCGTGATACCGGAGCTTGGCGGTTTTTACGAAAAATACCCGGATATCCGTATCGACCTCGGGATCGGCGACAGGACAGTCGACTACCTGGCAGAGAATGTTGATTGTGCCTTGCGCGGTGGTGCTCCGGCTGATCAGTCGCTGATTGCACGGCGGGTGGCGGAGGTCGGCCTGACCACTTGCGCGGCAGCGTCCTACCTGGAGCGGGCAGGTACACCGGAAACCCCGGCAGACGTGAAGGCGAACCACTATTGCGTCAATTATTTCGTTGCCGCCACCGGACGCACCCACCCGTTCACCTTCCGCAAGGACGGTGAGGAAATTCTGGTCGACGGACGCTATCATTGCTCGGTCAACGATGCCCGCAGCTATGTGGCGGCGGCCGTTGCCGGTCACGGTATCGCGCAGCTGCCTGACTTCATGGTGCGGGAAGAGCTGAAGCGCGGGGACCTCGTGCCGCTGCTGACGGAGTGGTCCGCCGACACCATTCCGCTTTATATCGTCTACCCGCCCAACCGGCACCTTTCGAACAAGGTTCGCGTTTTTGTCGATTGGCTGGTGCGCCTGCTTGCCGATGTGCCGGCGCCCGCCCAGTCTTCGGTATGAAATGCTGGCAAGGGGTGCAGCGCAAGAAGGCTATCCACCGCGAGGCTGACCCCAATCAGATGCCGAACCTGTCCCGCAGCCGGTAGACCAGCACCGATGGTGCCAGGAACCACGGATTGCCCTGGTACAGCGGCCGTGTCGGGAAGGGGATCTTCTCGAACGCGGAGAGTGATTTTTCTCGGCCGGCAGCTTTCTGGCCCATACGCATGCCGAGATAACTCGCCATACCCACCCCGGACCCGCAATAGCCGCCTGCGTGAAACAGGCCGTTGTCTTCGCCAGCATGGGCGAGCGTGTCGAAGGTGTAGCCGACAAACCCCATCCAGGCATGGCTGATCCGCACGGAGCCAAGTTCCGGAAAGAGGGCTGTCATATCGCGGTGGAGCTTGAGCGCGCTGTTGCGCGGGTCCGTTTCGCTCAAGGAGACCCGGCCGCCAAACAGCACGCGCTTCCGGTCGGGGGACAGCCGGTAGTAATAGACCAGTTTTCTGGTGTCGGAGAGGACCCGGTCCGTCGGAAACAGCCGGTCGATCGTTTCACTCGGGATTTCTTCCGTCGCGATCACGTAGGAGCCGATCGGGATCAGCCGCCGCTGAAGCCAGGGCGACAGGGGGCCGGAGTAACCATTGGTCGCCAGAATGACCTTGCCTGCCTTGAGGGAGCCGTCGCTTGTCAGGACCTTGAAGCCTGACGTCTCGCGTTCAAGCGACACCACCCGGCACTTGCCGCGCACCATCGCGCCTTCCGCCTGCACCTTGTTCAAAAGTGAAGGATGGTACTTGCTGACATCGATGCTGCAATGATGCGGATTGACGATACCGCCATGATAGGCATCGGTCCCAAGCTCCCGTGCCATGTCGCCTTTCGGCACCATGAAGGCATCGGTCTTCCACACGGGGTGTCCGGCGGCACAATCTCTGGCAAGGCTCTCGTAAAGATGGGGCTTGTGGGCGCCGTGGAAGCGGCCGGTTTCCCGTAAGCCCATCTCCAGTCCATCTTCCCTTGAAAGTGCGTGCATGTAGTCAAGAGACGCCTGGCCTTCCACGCAAAGCTGGGTGGCCAGCTCCCTGCCGTAGCGGCCCGCCAGGTTGGAAAAGGACGGCTTGAGGCTGGTCGAAAGCTGGCCGCCATTGCGCATGCTGCAGCCCCAGCCCGGGTCTTCCGCGTCGAGAACCAGTGTGCCGAGGCCTTCACGGGCGGTCTGCAGAGCGGCGTTCAGGCCGGTGTACCCACCGCCAACCACCAGCACATCGACCTCTGCCGGCAAACCGGTATCCGGCAATGCGAGTTTGGGCGCGATATCCTGCCAGTATGGTGTCGTCTTGTAGTTGTCCGCAAAAAGAGGCTGGTTCATTACGTGCCCTACGCCGCTCGTGTGTCATCCAGGATAAGGTCCGCGCCTTTTTCGCCGACCATGATCGCAGGTGCGTTGGTATTGCCGGACGTGACCGTCGGGAAAATCGAGGCATCGACGACCCGAAGCCCTTCGACCCCGTAAACCCGTAGGCGCGTGTCGACGACGTTTTCGCCCGCGTCCGGTCCCATGCGGCAGGTGCTGACAGGGTGGAAGACTGTGGAACAGCGGCTGCGGACATCCGCCAGCATGTCCTCGTCGGTCTGGACACCCGGGCCGGGTGTGATCTCCTCGTCGATAACCGATTGCATGGCAGGGCTTTCGGCGATCTTGCGCATCAGCTTGCTGCCTTCGATCATCTCCGTGAGATCGCGGTTGGTGCTGAGCGAGTTCGGGTGGATCTCCGGCATGTCGAACGGATCGGTGGAGCGCAGGCAGATATGGCCGCGGCTGGTTGGCCGTGTCGGCTGGAAGCCGAGGAGGAAGCCGGGGAAAGGGTCCGGGTTCATCAGCGGACGTTTGCCCTTCGGCGCCTTGGTGTAGCTGACGGGCGAGAAATAAAGCTGGATGTTCGGCCGTTCACAATCCGGATTGCTTCTGACGAAGCCACCAGCCTGATTGACACTGAGCGACAGCGGACCACTGCGGGTCAGGACATAGCGGATGCCCTGGGCGAGCTTGCCCCACCAGGGATAAAGCTGCTGGTTCAGCGTCGGCACTTTGGACCGGTAGAGATAGTCGAGACCGAGATGGTCCTGAAGGTTCTTGCCGACAGCAGGACTGTGCAAGGTGGAGGTGATGCCCTTGGCCTGCAGTTCCGCGCCATCACCAATGCCGGACAACATGAGGATTTGCGGCGAGTTGACGGCACCTGCACTGAGGATCACTTCCCGTCGGGCATTCACGGTCTGCTCGGTGCCGCCTCGGCTATAGACGACACCGGTCGCCCGTCCGTTTTCAAGGATCAGCCGGGTCGTGTGTGCGTTGGTCAGGATGGAGACATTCTGACGTTTTTTCGCGCGTGAAAGATAGGCACGGGCCGTCGACATGCGGAACCCGTTTTTCGCGGTTATCTGGTAGAGGCCGACACCTTCCTGGCTTCTGCCATTGAAATCCGGGTTACGGCTGAAGCCGGCTTCCTCGCTGGCTGCCAGGAAGTTTTGACACAGCGGGTGGACGTCCTTGTCCATGGAGGAGACATAAAGGGGGCCATCCCCGCCGCGATAGTCGTCGGCACCGTTGCAATTGGTTTCCGAGCGCTTGAAATAGGGCAGAACGTCCTGCCAGCCCCAGCCGGTGTTGCCGAGGGCCTTCCAGTCCTCGAAATCCGCATGCTGACCGCGAATATAGACCATGGCATTGATAGAACTGGACCCACCCAGCACCTTGCCGCGCGGCCAGTAGCCGGAGCGGTCGTTGAGCCCCGGGTCCGCTTCGGTGTGGTACATCCAGTTGATGTTCCGGTTATAGAAAGCCTTGCCGTAGCCGATCGGCATCCAGATCCAGAAATTGAGATCCGAGCCACCCGCCTCCAGAAGGCAGACGGTGTATTTGCCGTCTTCCGACAACCGGTCGGCAAGCACCGAGCCTGCCGAGCCCGCGCCGACGATGACAAAGTCGAACTCCGCCATGAATGCTCCTATTGAGAGGTCTTGTCGCGCTGGATGGCAATCGATAGCAGCGCAAGCAGTCCGGACCCTACCATGAGCACGAAGGAGACGGCATTGAGGACCGGCGTCGAGCCGACCTTTGCCATCCGGTCATACATGGTGATCGTCAGCGGCGCTTCCGAGCCGACAAGAAATAGCGTGGTGTTGAAGTTCTCGAACGAGACCAGGAAGGCGACGATGCCGGCCGCGATCATCGCCGGTCGCAGGAAGGGCAGTGTGACGGTGCGCAACACGCGGACCCGACTTGCCCCCAGGTTGAAGGCGGCTTCTTCCATCGTGGCGTCGAATTTCTTCAGCCGGGCCGTGATCACCAGCGAGGTGATGGTGGTGATGAAGGAAAACTGCCCGAACACGACAAGCAGAAGACCTGGCCTCAGGAACTCAAGCTCCAGATCGAACCTGTTTTCCATGTAGTTCGCGGTGTCGCTGGCCAGGACCAGGATGGAGATGCCGAGGATGACACCGGGGATCACCAGCGGCACCACCATCAGAATGTAGAAGAAGTTCTTGCCTGGAAACTCGCCGCGCACGAACAGGAACGCATTGGTCGTGCCGACGAAGACGGAGAGCGCCGCCACGAAGATTGCGATGACGAACGAATAATAAAGCCCCTGCAGCAAACGCCGGTCATGGAACATGCCGAGTTTTGGTTCGGTGTCGCTGAAGAACCAGTCCAGCGTGAAACCTTGCCAGGGCAGTGCCGGGAACAGGCTGTCGTTGAAGGCGAAGGCTCCGGCTGAAATCAGCGGCGCTGCCAGGAAGATGAAGAAGGCAACGACATAGAGCCGGTAGCCCACCAGGAACGGAGAGGAGTTCTTTTGCGCAAGCATCGTCTGTCCTCCTCAGCTCTTGGCCACGGTGTTGGCGAGGGTCTGACCGGAGAGTTTCAGGCCGAGCCAGATCACGACGGAGGTAAAAATAAGGAGCAGCATGCCGAAGGCCGCGCCTCCTTCCCAGTTGAAGCGGGTGATGAACTGATTGTAGATCTGTTCGGTAAACCAGCTCGAATTCTTGCCGCCGAGCAGGATCGGCGTCAGGTAGGAACCTGCCGTCAGCATGAAGGTGACGATACAGCCGGCCACGATGCCCGGCATCGCGTAAGGAATGATGATCCGGCGCAGCACGGTGAAGCCGCTGCCGCCCAGATTGTACCCGGCCTCGATCATTGAATTGTCCATGCCGTCCAGCGTCGAAACCAGTGGCACGATCATGAACAGGATCACGGTGTAGACGAGGCCGATGATGACCGCGATGTCGTTGTAGAGAAACTCGACAGGCTGGCCGACCAGTCCGGTCCAGAGCAGGAAATTCGAAATCACACCGGTTTCGCGCAACAGCAGGATCCAGCCGAAGGAACGGATCAGGTCGCTGACCCAGAGCGGGATCAGGCAGAGCAGGAACAGACCACCGCGCGCCCTGGGGCCGGCGATCTTGGCGATGTAGTAGGCAATGGGAAAGCCGATCAGCAGCGCCAGTGCTGTGACCAGCAGGGACATGGATCCGGTTCGAAGTAGGGTGTTCCAGTAGATCGGTTCGTTTATGAAATCCAGATAGTTGGCGAAGCTGTACTCATAGACGCGCGGTGCCACTTTCTCGCGGAAGGAGAGGAGCACCATGCCGATGTGCGGCAGAATGATCAGCAGCAGGATCCAGAGCGCGAAAGGCGAAAACAGCAGGATCAGCGACAGCCGTTTGATGTCCTTGTTCTGCATCATGCGCTCTCCGCGCGGGCAAAACACATGGCCTGACGAGACGACCAGATCAGGCGCACGTCTTCTCCGGGTTTCAGGTCGTTGTTGCCGGTTACCGTTACGTCGGATTCGATAAGCTCGCCGCTGCCGGTCCGTACGAGAACACGGCTGTTGGCACCGTTGAAGAGCAGGCTGTCGATGACACCACTCATCTGGTTGTCACCTTCTGTCACGGCCTGGTCCGCTTCGGATGAGCGCACCGTGCGGATGAATTCCGGCCGCACGAAAATCTCCACCTTGTCGCCATCACGAATGGTCTGACCCGCGCCGGCACTGAAACTCATCGAAAGGCCCTGGTCCGTTTCCACCTTGCCACCTGTGCCATCTGCGGATTTCACCGTGCCGGACCAGCGGTTGCTATCGCCGACAAAACCGGCGACGAAGGCGGTCTTGGGATGATGATAGAGATCCTGCGGCGTGCCGATCTGTTCGAAAATGCCCTGGTTCATGATGGCGACGTTATCGGACATCACCAGTGCTTCCGACTGATCGTGGGTGATGTAGATAAAGGTCGTGTTGAACTGGTGCTGCAACAGCTTCAGCTCGATCTTCATCGCTTCGCGCAGCTTCAGATCGAGCGCGCCGAGCGGTTCATCGAGCAGCAGCACATCCGGATCGAGCACCATGCAGCGAGCAATGGCGATGCGCTGTTTCTGGCCGCCGGACAACTGGTGGATTTCCCGCTCGCCGACGTCGGGCAGGGCGATCCGCTCCAGCACGTCCTGAACCTTGCGTTTGATGTCGGCATTGTTCACGCCTGCACACCTGAGGCCATAGGCAATGTTCTCGTAGACGTTCATCATCGGGAACAGCGCCAGATGCTGGAACACCATCTTGACGTTGCGCCGGTTGGGCGGCACGCCGAGTACCGACTTGCCCTTGATCTTGATATCGCCGGAGGTCGGGTCCTCGAAACCCGCGATCATGCGCATCAGGGTTGTCTTGCCACAGCCCGACGGACCGAGAATGGAGAAGAACGAACCGCTCGGGATCTCGAAGGAGACGCCTTTGACGGCGCGAAATCCTCCAAAACTCTTGGCAAGGTCGAGGCATTCAAGATCGTAGGCGGGTGAGGTGTGTTTCATCAATGCGGGCCAACTGGAAGGGATCGGGGTTTGGAGCGCCGGGTGTTCCCGGTTGCTTCTCTCCGGTGTTTTGATTTTTTCAAAAAAGGAAAGGGCTGCCGGAATGGTTCCTGCAGCCCTGAACCTGATCAGCCGCCTGTGGCTGCCTTGATCTTCTCGAGGGTCTTGCCTTCCATGTCTTCCACGCCGGGAGGAATGTTGGCAAAGAACTTGAGATTGTCGATGTCGGCTGCGGTGAAGGCCGCATTGACGGCTGCCTTCTTGTCTTCCGGCAGCAGGTCGGTACCACCCTTGACCGCGGCAATCGCGCCGGTGCTGCCGGACATGATGGTCACGTTTTCCGGCCGCAACACGAAGTTGATCCACTTGTAGGCGGCATCATCCGCCTTGCCCTTGCGTGGCAGGGCGAAGGTGTCGATCCAGGCTAGTGCACCTTCTTTCGGCGGAACGAAGACGATGTTCTGGTTCTGGTCGTAGAGCTTGTAGGCGGTGGAATCCCAGGTTTCGGATGCCACGATTTCGCCTGACAGCATCATGGCGGACAGGTCGTCGCCGCCTTTCCAGTAGGCCTTGATGTTGTCCTTGCACTCGATCAGCTTGTCGGCGACCTTGTCCAGGATGCCCTGGTATTTCTCAAGGTCTGCGTAGGCCGCGAACGGGTCTTCGCCCATCGAGAAGGCCGTGCCGAGCAGGATCGTGCGCTTCAGACGCATCGAGGTCTTGCCCTTGTAGGCCGGGTCGCACAGGTCGGCCCAGCTCGAAAGGTCCGGAGCCTTTGTCTTGTCGGCCATCAGGCCGGATGTGCCCCACTGGTGGGGAACCGCGTAGACTTCACCCTCGATCGTGGTGTTTGCCTTCACGCCGTCAAGCAGCTTGGCTTCCATCGCGCTGGTGTCGATCTTTGAAAGATCCAGCGGCTTGTAGATGTCATATTCCAGCTGGGCCGCGTAGATGCGGTCGTGGCTTGGCTGGGCAAGGTCGAAGCCGGCACCACCAGTGGCGCGCAGCTTGGCAATCATTTCCTCGTTGTTGGAGAAGGTGACTTCAACATCAATGTCCGGATATTCTTCTTCAAATTTTTGGACCAGTTCGTCGGGAGCGTAAGACCCCCAGGTCAACAGGCGCAGGGTCTCTGCCTGGGCAGAGCCGGCACCGGCAAGCATGGTTGCGGCCAACAGGCCGGTTAGTGTTGTTTTCAAATGCATGACGTCCTCCTGAATGCACTCAGCGTACTAACCGGAAAAAAGCCTAGGTTGGAATTGGCCTGCCAAATATATCCATTGCAGATAATTTAGCAGTCCAATTGACCGAGGATGCACCTTAGCTGGTGCAGCAAACAGGCAGGATTTTCTTGAGAACCTTCATGCCTTTGCGGATGTCATCCTGCGCGGAGCTGCCGAAGCCGAGGACAATGCCGCGCTGCGGTATCCGGCCGAGAGCGTAGCGAGACAGGGGGGCGGTGGTGATGCCGTGTTTGGCCGCTTCAGCGACGATCCTGTCTTCGTCGTATCGGTTCGACAAAAGGCCGACAGCGTGAAAGCCGCTGCTGGTTGGCTGCAGGTCGATGTCTCCTGCAAGACTGGCGCTTTCTGCCATCAAGGTGTCGTGACGGTGCTTGTAGAGTTGGCGCATGGTGCGGATGTGTGTTGCGAACATGCCTTCATCCATGAATTCGGCAACGATCGCCTGGGTGACGGTCGGAACACCGGCAAGCCAGGTCAGGCAGACCCGTTCAAAGCTTTCCACCAGGCCTTCCGGCACCAGAACGAAGCCGAGCCTGAGGGCTGGAAACAGGGACTTGGAGAAGGTGCCGACATAGATTACCCGGCCGTGGGTGTCGATGCTCTTGAGTGTTGGTGGTGGCTGGTCGCCGAAATAGAATTCGCCGTCGTAGTCGTCCTCCACGATCATGGCGTCGGCTTCATTGGCGGCTTTCAGAAGCGCCAGACGGCGGGAAAGGCTCATGACGTGGCCAAGCGGCTGCTGGTGCGATGGCGTTACGAAGGCGAGCCGAAAGTAGGGCGCCTTGGCAAGGCCGTCCTCGATGCAAAGGCCTTCCTCGTCAACGGCGACAGGAATTGGCCTTGCGCCAATGGCAACAAAAGCGTTGCGCGCACCAATTGCGCCAGGATTTTCAAACCAGATCGGCTCGCCCGGATTGACCAGCATGCCGCCAACTAGGGAAAACGCCCGCTGGGCGCCGTTGGTGATGAATATCTGTTCGGGATCGCACTTGATTCCGCGGGAGGCATTGAGCTGACGGGCAATCGCCCGGCGCAGCGGCATGTAGCCGAAGGGCTCGCCATAGCCGGCAATGTGGTCGCGGTCCTTGCGCCAGTGCCGTGCGGAGAGTTTTGCCCATTGCGCCATCGGAAAGGCGTCGAGCGCCGGCAGAGCTGTGACGAAGGCCTGCGATTTGTGCGGCAGGCGCGAGCGCAAGGTGAAGTCCGGGATGGCATGCCGGGTTGCGTGGGAAAGGCGCGGCACGACGGGGGTGATGTCGCTGGCCTCCTGTGACGGCTTCGGTGCAAGGCGGGCATTCAGCGCTTCACTGACGAACGTGCCAGCGCCTACCCTTGCCTCCAGAAGACCTTCGGAAATCAGGCGGTCGGTCGCATCGATTACCGTCGTGCGGGAGACGCCGATCTCCTGCGCCAGGGTGCGTGTGGCCGGCATCCGGTCACCCGGGGTCAATGCCCCCGTCAGCAGCAGGTCGCGCAGGGCCATGTAGAGCTGGATCGAAATTTTCTTTTCGGCCGTCTTGTCGATCTTGATCGACGAGAGCACAGCGCCGGCATGCCGTTTCATCGCATTCTCCCAAATTGGTATGAGAGTTTGCGCAAAACGGACCTTCTATCAAGTCCAATTCTGGATAAGGGTCGGTTCACGAGCCAACCCCTATCCATCGGGACCGTCCGTCCGAGGACCGGATAAGACAATGAAAATACAATCAATAGAAACATTTACCAATGAGTTTGTCTGCTTCGTTCGTGCAACCGCCGAAAACGGTGCGACCGGATGGGGGCAGGTAGCGCCTTACTACGCGGATATCACCGCGGAGGTCGTCCACCGCCAGGTTGCACCTTATGCGCTGGGCGAAGACGCTTTCGACATTGAACACCTGATGGAGATCATCCCGGAACGGGAGCACAAGTTTCCCGGATCTTATCTGCGCCGGGCGATGGGGGGACTGGACACTGCCCTGTTCGACCTTCGCGGCAAGCTGGAAGGCAAGCCGGTGTGCGAACTGCTCGGCGGAACGCCGGGCAAGGTGCGGGCCTACGGGTCGTCGATGAAGCGTGACATCACGGCGAAAGACGAAGCGGATCGCCTCAAGAAGCAGCAGGACCTTTACGGCTTCGACGCCTTCAAGTTCCGGATCGGTGCCGAATGCGGCCGCGATAAGGACGAATGGCCGGGCAGGACGGAAGAAATCGTGCCGACCATGCGCAAGGCCTTTGGTGACGACACCGCACTGCTGGTCGATGCCAACTCCTGCTATTCGCCAGCCAAGGCCATCGAGATCGGCCGGTTCCTGGAAGCCAACGGCATTTCCCATTACGAGGAGCCTTGCCCCTACTGGCACTATGACCAGACCAGGCAAGTGACAGACGCTCTCGACATTGATGTGACAGGGGGGGAGCAGGATTGCTCTCTGGTGGACTGGCAGCGGATGATCGATGAACGGGTTGTCGATATCATTCAGCCGGACGTCTGTTATCTCGGCGGGATGGTTCGCACCATGAAGGTGGCACAAATGGCGCATGAGGCAGGCATTCCCTGCACACCGCATGCGGCCAACCTTTCGCTGGTGACGCTGTTCACCATGCATCTGCTGCGGGCGATCCCGAATGCGGGCAAATATCTCGAATTCTCCATCGAGGAAGCCGACTATTATCCTTGGCAATACGGCCTCTTCACTGCGTCGCCATACGAGATTGTCGACGGGCATGCCACGGTGACCGATGCGCCGGGTTGGGGTGTCGAGATCAGTCCGGAGTGGCTGGCGAAATCCACATACAAGATCAGTTCCCTGGAAGGCTAACGATGTCCGGAGCAAGCGAACTCATCGCGGAATATCAGGCTACGGGCACGCTGAAGGCGTTGCCCCTCGGCCATTTCATCGACGGCAGCTTCACGCAGCCGTCCCATAACCGCACCATGGAAAGTTTCGATCCGGGCCGGGGTGAAGCCTTCGCCCGCTTCACGGCGGGAACCGCCGAAGATGTCGATCAGGCGGTAAAGTCGTCAAAGGTTGCTTTTGAGACGGTCTGGCGAGACATGGCGCCGGTGGAGCGGTCTCGCATCCTTCTGCAAGCGTCCAGGCTTATCCTGGAAAATCTCGATCTTCTGGCCGTTGCCGAAACGCTGGACAGCGGCAAGGCACTGCAGGAAGCTCAAGGCGATGTGCGCGGTGCTGCACGTACGTTCGAGTATTACGCGGGCGCTTGCGACAAGCTGCAGGGAGACAGCTTTCCCCTTGGGCCAAATTATGTCGGTTACGCCATTCACGAGCCGGTCGGGGTCACGGCCCACATCATTCCGTGGAACTTTCCGATCTCCACCGCTGCGCGCGGATTTGCGCCGGCGCTTGCAGCTGGCTGCACGGTTGTGGCCAAGCCTGCCGAACAAACGCCGTTCACCGCGTTGCTGCTCGCGAAGATCCTGCATGATGCCGGATTGCCGGCAGGCGTGTGCAATGTCGTGACCGGAACCGGCGCCGAAACCGGGGCTCCACTGACATCCCATCCGGATGTCGACCACATCACGTTCACCGGTTCGGTCCAGACGGGCAAGGCGGTGATGAAGGCGGCAGCCGACGAGATTACCCGCGTGGTGCTGGAGCTTGGTGGTAAATCGCCCGTGGTGGTGCTTGGCGATTGTGACCGGGAACAGGCGCTATCCGGTGTTCTCGGTGCGATCTACGAGAATGCCGGCCAGATCTGTTCCGCTGGATCTCGTCTCGTGATCGAGAAGAACATTCACGCGGACTTCGTTGCGGAACTGGTGAAACGCACAAAATCGCTGACACTCGGGCACGGTCTTGGTAACCCGGATGTCGGGCCGGTCAATTCTGCGGGACATCTTGCAAAGGTTGCCGGTTTTGTCGACCGCGCAAGGGCTCGGGGAGCTGATATCGTGACGGGTGGCGCCATAGCCGCCGACCCGAAAACCGGCAAGGGCTGGTTCTATGAGCCGACAATCGTCGATAGCGTTTCTGCGAGTGACGAGTTGGCGCAGGAGGAAATCTTCGGGCCGGTGCTGACGGTGCAGGTGGCTGATGATGCCGATCATGCCCTGGCACTTGCCAACGATTGCCAGTACGGCCTGGTCGCAGGCATCTACACGTCGAATTTCGCAAAAGCCCATCAGCTCGCGCGCAAGATCGATGCCGGCCAGATCTACATCAACGAGTATTTCGCCGGCGGGATCGAGGTGCCGTTCGGTGGCAACAAGAAATCCGGTTTCGGCCGCGAAAAAGGTCTCGAGGGTCTCAAGAGCTACTGCAAGACCAAAAGCATTGCCGCAAGGATCGGCTAGAACTTGTCGCGTTTCATCGGAATCGCTTCTCACTGCCTGAATTGGGGGATTTCGACGCAAGATCTTTTTAGTTGGACGCGGCACGCTCCAGGGCAGAGTTCAGTCAGCCGGATCAGAGCGATCCGAACCTGCTCAAACATCCTGTTACCTCCCCTGAAAGGCCGGTTCGGTTTACCGATCCGGCCTCTTTTTTGTTGAGGCTGCGTGCAGCGCGGGAGGATCTCACACCGGAAACTTGCGCTGCTTGAAGAACTCCCAGAGCGCCTTGTTCAGCGTCTGTGTCTTCTGGATCGTTTCCCTGACGAGCGTGATTTCCCGGGAATTGATCGGGCTGGACTTGCCGTATTCGATCTTGTGTTTCTGGTCGCTGATGCGCATCAAAATGGTTGAGGCATTGCGCCCCTCGTTGTCGAACGAATAGATGCAGTGATTGTATTTGTTTTTCAATTTCAAGGTCTTGTGCATGTCCCGTGTGAGGCTCAGCACCTCTTCCCTCAAGTCCGGTTTCTGCGTATCGAGCTTGGCCAGCCGTTCGACCAGATCAATCCGGGCACGCGACGTGTTGAGGGTCAGGAAGATCACCGTCGCGACTTCCTTGGTGACGCCGGCTAGGCCTGCGATCATGTGGATCAGCAAGCTCTCCGTGTTGGTCCACGTATAGTTCAGCCGGCCCATGAGGGCGAGAAACGTCTGGAATTCGTCCGCCATTGTGGGCGCATCTGCCGCGCTCATCTTCAGGCCTCTAGATTGGGTGGTCGTTGTTCCGTCTGAATGTAGATCGCGGCTGCTTCCGTTCTGTTTGAAACGCCGAGCTTTGAAATGATGTGATGGATATGGAGCTTGATGGTGTGCTCCGACAGGGACAATTTTTCGGCGATGTTCTTGTTCTGATATCCCTCTGAGATGAGGCACAGAACTTCGGTTTCCCGTTTCGTCAGCTTGCCGAAGCGGTTCCTGGTACGGCTGCGGTGCCTGCGCTGATGCATGGCCGGGGCTGCGCCGTAAGGCCTTTCCATTCCCATGTACTTGATGGCATCAGCCGGCAGATAATGGCCGCCGTTGAGCATGAGACGGATAGCGCCTAGCCAGAGATCGATCCGAAGGTTCATCGGCAGCACGCTCTTGATCAGGCCTTCCTGGAAATAATCGCTGATGATAGAGGGGAACGACAGATCGTCATTGATCAGCATGCAGAGGTTTGCTTCGGGGAAGTTTTTCCGCAGGCAGGCAATAGCTTCCTTGCGCTCCGCGCTGAAGCCTTCGTCAATCAGGAAAAGGCGTTTTGAAAATTCCCCACGGCGCTCCGAGCGATAAAGATCGATTTTCTGAGTGATACGGATAAAACGTCCATCTTCTATTTCCCGGTCGATTACTCCTTCCAGTTCCTTCGGAAACTTTTCGGACGCTCCAATATAATAGATTGAACCTTTATTCTCGTAATTTACGCTAGTCATTACTGTCACCCCTACAAACTAAGATAAAATTTAATTTTGACTCTCTTTCACTTGCAATTGCCAGAAACAGGGCCTGGGAGAAGCGTTTTTGTAAATATTCATCCGGCTTATTCTGCCGTCGGCATTAGCCATGCGGTTCTTAAAATAATAAAATTTCTTATCTTGTTTGTTCAGACCAAGGATAGGTGCGGGAAATGGGTGGCTGTCGGAAAATGAACATGCCGTCCAAATCGCAGTATTAACAGGGATTTGTGCAGTGACCCCCTAGTCTGAATTTCTCCTCACCCATAACTTGTATATAACAAACTTACCTTAGGTTATATTAATAATTCGATTTAGTCGCGGATCAGATTTTGCTTCAAGATATTGCAATTAAATACTTTTTTGACCTCGCGTGATTTACCTATGTCGCTAGATATCCGCGAAACTTGAATGGTAAATATTTAGTTAAGATTTCCGGCTTATTGCAATCCCCCTGTTCTGTCATTGTTTTCATCGGCTGGGAGATTCTCGTATTTGTGTAAATCCTCGGTTTGTGGATCCCAATCCTCAAATTTGACTTCCAGCCGAAGAGTAAATGGAGCAGCTAAATCTATTTTGATTAGCTGATGTGGTTGTTTTTGCCATTTTCCATTTGATCTGGGGCGGTAACGCTCCTCTTAACCACGACAGCCCTATGCAAATCGATAGAAGACGATCTGCCGAGCTGTCCGATCTGAGGACAGAACCATGAGCGAATACGTTTGGCATAAAAACGAGCTGAACATCGATAAGTCGTTCAATCCGACTTATTCTAGCGAGTACAACACCAACTATAATCACGAAATAAACATCGACAATTCGAAGAGCTACGAGTGGGAATACTCGGACGACGACAACACCCAGGATGTGAACAACCAGGTGTTCAAGTATGTCGACAGTGACTTCGATCCCGTGATCAATGTGGATTTCGAGAACGGTCCTTCGGACGTCGACAACATTGACCTGGACATCGGCGACCATGCGAGTGTCGAGGACATTCTGATTGCGAAAGGCAACATCGACTTCGACCCGGGCGACGATATCAAGGTCGAAGACGTCCTCAATGACGCGCTGAACGGCCTTGGGAACGATACCGGCATTGCAATCAACAACAGCAACCAGCTGGAAGACAACGACTGGGCAAAAGACACCTTTGTCGCCAATGAAGGGTCCTTCACGCAGAAGCTGACTGCCAACGGCGGTTCGGCGGAAGCTGATGACGGTCTGGCTTTCGGTGGATCGTCCATGACCGTGGATGCCCTTGATGATGCGACGGTGATTGGTGAAGTGATGGCCGCTGCCAATGCCGCCAACGCAACCGAAGCGTTCGTCAACGAGCTGGTGCAGGGTGCGAACATTCTCAACAACTCGGTCGACACGACGATTGTCGGCGGTGATCTCTACACCGACAGCGTTGGTGAAGACGAGCTCTAAGATGTTTGATCGGCGCTGCGGTTTTCTGTTTCGAACCTGTTTCCGAAACGCCAGCTGCGCCCGTTTCCAAGTCAGAATGCGGTGTGAACGCCGGTCTTGCGAGACCCGGCTCGCCGCGATGAACAAGGACTATTATCATGTCTGGTAAGCGTGGAACTCAATTCAATTACTCTGATTTCGATGCAGTCGATGACTCGAAGATCATCAACAAGGCCGAAGTCGTGATGAACTTCGAAGAAGGTTTTGTTTATGACGACGACGATGTCGTGGACATCGACCTGGAAGAATGCGCTGAAGTCGACGAGATGCTCGTGAGCGTCAACGGCGGCATCGACTACAGCCCGGGCGACGACATCACCGTTGAAGACATTTTGAACGAAGCCCTCAATGGTGGCGGCAATGATGCCGGTGTCGTGCTCAACAACAGCAACCAGCTGGAAGACAACGACTGGGCCAACGGTACGACGGCAACCAACAACGCCGGCTTCAACCAGACCCTGAGTGCCAAGGGTGGCGATGCCGAAACCGATGACGGTATTTCGGCAGGGGGCTCCAGCGGGTCGGCATACGTCGATGCTGACATGCAGGCATTCGGTGGCCATGTCGGCACCTGGTTCGGTCATGCCGGTTTCCATGGCATGTCGGTCGACCTGGAAGGCAATCTGGAAATCGATGACCTCGGTTCCGGCAGCGTCAGCGTCATCGCTGATGACGATGCGCTCGTCCAGGGCATGAATGCAGCTGAAGCATCCGCTTCCAACGATGCATCGGCATTCACCAACACGCTGGTGCAGGGCGAAAACATCCTGAACAACTCTGTCGACATGACCATTGTCGGCGGCAACATGGACAGCCTGATGACCGGTGAAGATCTCGGCTCCCTGAGCTGATCCGGTTTGTTCCTGAATTGATTTTCAATTCCGGAAAACAGCAGCAGGCGCGGAGCTCACTTGCTCCGCGCCTGCTGAACGCGGCCTCTCGTATTTAGATTCGCGCGAGTTTGACCGCGAAAACGACCCTTCATTCAGATTAGGGGGCTGACATGTTTTTTTATGATGACCTTACGCGTGAAGCGATTTCGCATTTTGTAGGAAGCTTTTCCATGTCACTCGAGGAGGCCCGCGCCCGCCTTGAGTATCTTGAATTCCGCGCGGCACAGCTTGCTGCCGAACAGGCAGAGCAAGGTGAGGCGATGGAGGCGCTGCTGACAGTCTGGCCCGACTATCAGCTGCTCGACCTCAATCCGAATATCCATTACGAATTCGATGGTTACAGCTACTATGACGACGTTCCCGCCGCCCTGAACTTTTATGAGTGGGATGGCATTGGCATGCGGGCACATCTGATGCCGCCGCCGGTTGAGGGGACTTTCAATCCCTACACCATCGCGCTGACAGGCGGTGTCCGCTTCATAACGTTCCAGCACGAAGTGCTGCCCAACAGCTTTGCCGTTGTGTCCCGGTCCGAAAACGTGCTGGAGGACAACGACTATCTGTCCAACACGGGTCTCCACTATCATTTCGATTACGAAGCACCATCACTCATCTCCTTCCTCGATGCGCTGGAGGCCGCCGGGATCACCGGCAGGTTCAGCTTTACGGAAGCAGACAATCCGGCAGGCAATCTGAGCGCGACCGTCGCAGCCTGGACGGAAACAGCCCAAACCATGCAAGCCGGCGCTCCCGGTGTCGGGCAACAGGTTCTGGCAACCGGAGATGACACCGGGCAGCTCTATCAGAACGGTATCGTTGTCGAGGAAGCCGCCCGTCTTGACGAAGTCATCAAGCATTTGAAGGGCCGTGCCCCGGACGATGACGCCGAAGCGAACTCCGATGACGTGGTGCTCGAGGGACCGCAAAGCGCCTCAGGCGAGTTGGCTTCGCTGGTGGACACCGCCGGAACCTCCGCTTCGCTGCAAATCAGTGCCGGCAACAACACACTGATCAATCAGGCCATTCTGGTGGACGTCTGGGGCAAGGCCGCGACCATAGCTGTGGCCGGCGATTATTACGATCTCGACATTATCAGCCAGACAAATGTTCTGGCAGCGCCGCATCTGGCGGGTCTTGGCCAGTGGGAGACGGATCCGAGTACCGGCAGCTACAACATCGCATCGATCATGAACACCGGTTCGGATCTGCCCATGGATGTTGCTCCGGTCGGCAATCATTCACTCTGGGATATCACCTTTCACGACGGTGACATGACCTTCGTGAACTGGCTGACCCAGAAGAACTACCTGGTCGACAACGATACCATCGTCTACCAGGAAGACGACTCGGGCACGACGATCATGTCCGGTGGCAATATTCTGACAAATGCTCTCAACCTTACGGAACTGAGCACCTTTTTCGATCTTATCCTGATCGGAGGCGACTATTACTCGGCCAATGTGATCAGCCAGACCAACGTCATGGTCAATTTCGATCAGGTCATTGCCGAAGGTACACAAGACGCTTCCATGCCGATGCCTGACGGGCAGATCGACAATCTGCTCTGGAACGAGGCCTATATCGTTTCCAACTACAACAGTTCCGTCGTCGACCTGGATCCGGCAAGCGCGAACCGGCTCGCAACGGCAGATGAAGAGGATCTCGGCGATGACTTCTTGTCCGGGCTCTTCAGCGGGGAAGCTTCGCCTTTCAACCAGCTGAACGTTCTTTATATCTCCGGTGATGTCTACGACATCAATTATCTCGAACAGGTCAATATCCTTGGCGACAGCGACAGCATCGCCACGCTTGGGGTCGATGTCTCAAGCGAAGGCACCAGCATCAACGGCGATTCAAACCTTCTCTACAATGCCGCGGTGATTCAGGAAGCCAGCGTGGACAATGTTGTTCGCGTCGGTGGCGACACCTATTCGGAAGCTTTGCTTTACCAGGCGGAGATCCTGACCGCAGATGTCGAGCAACCTGATCACGGCGGGGCGGGTCTTGCGTCGGAGGCCGTTGTCTTCCTGGCCGATGGCATGCTGACCAATGGTGACAACGATCTCGAAACCGTCAACCTGAACCAGGTGCCGGACGAGGTCTGTGTCGATCCGATGGCGACAATGGTCGCTTAGGGGAGACAGGTCATGACCATTTCATACGATGTTGCCGATGGGCAGCGGACGAACCGGGCGGGTGAGCCGCAGGTGCTGGGCCCCGATGCGAAAAAGGGTGATGCACGGCTTGTCGGCGCAAAGACAGCCGCTGCAGGCGGACCAGCTCTGAACGCGGGAGACGCAAGGGCGAAACCGGCGGACGGCGGCAAGTCCGCCCGGACAGGTGCTGGCACTGGCACAGGCACAGGCAAAGCCAAGGCTGAAAAGCCCGAGTTCCACCAACGGACGACACCGCCCGATCTTTCCAAGGCACTCGAAAACGGCGTCGCCGCCGTTCGGCGCAATCTACTCATCGTGCTGATGTTTTCCTGCGTCATCAATGTGCTTGTGCTGTCAATTCCGGTCTATCTGTTCCAGATCTCGGACCGGGTCCTTACCAGCCGCTCGCTGGACACGCTGGTCATGCTGACAGGCGTGATCGTCGGGGCGGTTCTGCTGCAGGCAGCCTTCGATGCCATCCGCCGCTTCATCCTCATGCGCACGGCGGTGGAACTCGCATCGCAACTGGGTTCACCCATCCTCGCAGCCGCCGCACGAGCTTCGCTCAACAGCAACGGCAAGGAGTACCAGATCCTGAACGACCTGCAGCAATTGCGGGGTTTTTTGGTGTCCGGCACCATGATGGCATTTCTGGATGGTCCCTTCGCGCCGCTTTTCCTGGTGGCGATCTACCTCATTCATCCGCACCTCGGGATGATCGTCGGCGGCACCTGTGTGATCCTGCTCGTGATCGCGGTGATCAACCAGAAGATCACGTCCCGGCATTTCAGTGATGCCAACCAGAACCAGAGCAAGGCGAACCTGCATCTGGATGCCATGTCCAGGAATTCGCAGATCATCAACGCCCTGGCCATGATCCCGGAAGCGGTTCACCTGTGGGGGCGCGATACGGCTGCTTCGCTGCGCGCGCAGGTCAGTGCGCAGGACAGAAACATTGTTTCGGCCTCCATCACCAAGGCGGTCCGGCTTCTGACGCAGGTAGCGATGCTCGGGTGGGGGTCATTCCTTGCCATCCAGGGTGAACTGACCGGGGGCATGGTGATTGCCGCCTCCATTATCGGCGGCCGGGCGCTGTCGCCCATCGAGGGGGCGATCGAAGGCTGGAACCAGTATCTGCTGTCGCGCAATTCCTATGGCCGGATCTCGACACTGCTGAAATCCTCGCCGCTCAACTCCGAACGTCTCGTTTTGCCCAAGCCGCAAGGCCGGCTTGATGTCGAACGCCTGCTTTACGTGCCCCAGGGGACCAAGCGGGTCGTGCTCAACAGCATCACCTTCTCGCTGAAAGCCGGGGACTCTCTTGCGATCATCGGCAACTCGGGAGCCGGCAAAACCACACTCGGCAAGATGCTGGTGGGATCCATCCTGCCGACATCGGGCGCGGTGCGTCTGGACCTGATGGACCTGCGCAACTGGAACCAGCGGCAGCTGGGTGAGAACATCGGTTACCTGCCGCAGGACGTTCAGCTCTTCCCGGGCACGATCAAGCAGAACATCGGCCGTATGCGCGAAGATGCTTCGGACGAGCAGATCTACGAAGCTGCCTGTCTGGCCGACGTGCACGCCATGATTTCCGAATTGGCCCACGGCTATGAAACGGTCGTTGCGGCCGACGGTGCACCGCTGTCAGGCGGTCAGAAGCAGCGTATCGCGCTTGCCAGGGCATTCTTCGGTAATCCACGTTTCGTCGTTCTGGACGAACCCAACTCAAATCTGGACACCAATGGCGACGAAGCGCTTGCACGGGCAATGGCACATGCCAAGGCCGAAGGCATCACCGTCGTCGCGATCACGCAAAAGCCGTCCCTGCTGAAATGTGTCGACCGGATCCTCGTTCTGGCCGACGGCTCCATCAGCATGTTCGGTTTCCGCAACGAGGTGCTGGAACTCCTTGCCGACCGGAAGAAACAAAGAGCGGTTCAGCAACAAGGATAAGCGTTTGCAGCCGCCAGGGACGGCTCAAGCCAGGGGGAAAAGATGAGCAACGCTCTGACACATCACGAACCGATGGACTGGTATTCGGCAGTGCCGAGATCGATTTTCTGGCACACGCTGATCGGCGTTTTCATGCTGGTCTTCTTCATAGGAGGCTTTGCCGCCTGGTCCTTTACCGCGCCGTTGGCAGCCGCCGTGATTTCAAGCGGAACCTTTGTCGCAACCGGACAGAACAAGCAGATTCAGCACTACGAAGGCGGGATCGTGAAGGAGATCCTGGTGCAGGAAGGCGAGCGCGTTCAAAAAGGCGATCCAATTGTTCGTCTCGACGAAACCGTCGCATCCGCAAACGAGCGACAACTGGGGCTCAAGCTGGCGCGGCTGGAAGCGATCAACGCCCGTCTGCGCGCCGAATATCTCTGGCTGAAGGAGGTGGAATTCCCGCAAACATTGCTGGACCTGAAGGACGATGAGGAAATTGCCACCATCATCGCCGGCCAGAAGCTGAGTTTCATCGGATCCCAGGCCAAGCTGACAAGCGATATCAGGATTCTGGAGAGCACGATCGAATCCCTTCAGCACCGCCGCGACGGCTACCGTGAACAGCATGATGCCATGATCAGGCAGCTGGCGATCCTGCAGGAAGAACACACGGGCAAAAAACTTCTCTTCGAAAAAGGCCTTCTGCTGAAGCCGACCCTGAATGCACTGGAAAGAGCGATCGCAGAAGCGGAAGGGCAGATCGGGAGGCTGGCATCGTCCATGCAGGAGGCCAATGCCCAGGTCCTGCAACACCAGGAACAGGTCAAGCAGACACGGGCTGCCTATAACGAGAAGGTGCTTGATGACCTGCAATCCATCGAGGCCGAGCTGGATGCGGCAAGAGAGCAGTCCCGCAAGGCGCGTAACGTTCTCGAGCGTGCCGTCATTCAGGCACCGGTTTCGGGCACCATCGTACGCATGCACTACCACACAGCCGGTGGGGTTATCGAAAGCGGCAAGACGATTGTCGAGATTCTGCCGTCCGACGCACCGCTGATCATCGAGGCACTGATTTCGCGAACCGATATCGACAGCGTCCATATCGGCCAGCAGGCCACTGTTCGCCTGTCCGCCCTCAATCAACGCACCACTCCGGTACTGGAAGGCGAAGTGCAATATGTGTCCGCAGATGCAATCACCGACAACAGTACGGGCATCATGCGTGAGGTTTACGTCACTCGCATCGATATCTCGCCGGGCGAACTGACAAGGGTGCTGAACTTCGTTCCGACCCCGGGCATGCCCGCGGAAATCATGATCCAGACGGCTGAGCGAACCTTCATGCAGTATCTGACCAAGCCGATCGTCGACAGCATGTCACGTGCCTTCCGGGAGGAGTAGGCAACTGGAGGCATTTTACGGTCGACGGCCGCTTTTCAGCGCAAGATTGCGCGGGATTGCATGCGGTGGCTGATCAACCCGGATTGTCTGATGTGGTCTTCAGGCAATGTCCGCCTTGGCCGGTTCGTTAGTCGCGGACCGGCCGCTTTTTTGGAATTGTACCGGTTGAAGGGTGACAGCTGCAGTCCGGTGACGCTGCGAAAAGAGGGCTTGTTTTCGCAAGGTAATCCGCCAATTATGAAAGCGGTGTTTCCAGGACTTGTACCAAGCCGGAAATAGGGTTTTCATGTGATTGCGCCAAATGCGAAACCGGGTCGAACTGCTGTTGAAGACTTTTAAAATCAACGGATTGGCTGTCTGGTCTGTTGTGGTGTTTCTGGTGCTGACGGGCCTGTCAGCTCACGCGGCGACGGACCCGTTCGCGGAACGGCGCATGGCGCTTGTGGTCGGCATTGCGGGCTATGAGAACGCTCCCGATCTGAGCAACACCACCAATGACGGCAAGCTGATTTCGGATACCTTGAACGAACTGAATTTCGAAGTGTCCGAGCATTTCAACATCGGGCTTGCGGAGTTCCGCGAACTGCTGGACCGTTTCGCCTTCGAGGCGGAAACCGCCGATGTGGCTCTCGTCTATTTTGCCGGACACGGGATTGAAGTCGGCGGACGCAATTTCCTGGTTCCCTCCGACGCCAAGGCCGGCAGCCGGCAGCAGGTTGCCGATACCTCGATTTCTCTCGATGACATTCTGGAAGCGGTCGACAAGGCGCGGCAGCTCAGGATCGTGATCCTGGATTCCTGCCGGAACGACCCGTTTGCCGATGTGGGCGGGCAGGAAACGCTCACCGTAAATCAGGGGGCTTACGGCCGCGGGCTGGCAGCACCTTCTCCCGAACGCGGCACGCTGGTGGCCTACGCCGCAGAAGCAGGAGCCGTTGCACTGGATGGGGCAGGTGAAAACAGTCCGTTTGCATCGGCGCTGGCCCAAACCTTGAAGATCAGGGATCTGGAAATAGGCCTTGCCTTCCGGCAGGTGCGCGATTCCGTGCTGAAAGCCACTGCCAACGCGCAGGAGCCGCACACCTACGGCTCACTGTCCGGCAAACCCTACTTCCTTGCGGGCGGCAGCCAGGAGGTCAACGTGCTTGCGGCGGCAGACCGTCTTAACGCCTGGGGGCGCCTTGAAGTCAGCCAGGAAGAGCAGTTGCAAGTGGCGGCAAGGGAAGGTGACAGCAGGGCGTTGAAAGGCCTTGCCTACATGCGCCTCAACCCGAGCGAGGACCGCTACGATCCCTCCCGTGCGGCAGCATTTCTGGAAACCGCATCGGAAGCGGGTGATCCTGAAGCCATGTTCGAGCTTGCCCGCATGTATGAGCGCGGCATTGGCGTCGAACAGGATGTCGAAAAGGCATTAGAACTGTTTCGCAAGTCCGCAGACGAGGGCTTTGCGGATGCCATCAACGATCTCGGGTTCCTTTATTATCAGGGGGGCCTGGGGATCGCGCGTGATCCGAAAAAGGCAATCGAGCTGTTCGGAAAGGCTGCCGATCAGCGGCACCCGGAAGCAATGTTCAATTACGCAGCCCTGATCGATGACGGTGTGGTCGATGGCAAGGAACCGGACGATGCGGCCGAATATCTTTATCGCGCCTTGAGATCCGGCAACGAGGAAGTTTTGAGCCAGCTCTCGGAGAACCCGAAGATGTTCAAGGCTACGACACGGCGCTCCCTTCAACGGAAACTTTCAGAACGCTCTTTCTATACCGGGACCATTGACGGCCAGTTCGGCCCGCAGACCCAGAGAGGTCTGCGCAAAGCTTACGGGCTTTCCGAATAGGGGCCAAAGCGTTTTCCGGCTGAGATCGATTTCCGCCTTCCCAAGCCTTTGTTGCGTGTTGCATGACGCAAGGTAATTTTTGACTTGTTCTTTTATTCCAAGGGGTTAAAATTGAAATTGAACAATCAAAAGAAACATTTCGGGAAATATCAATCCCTGATTTCAATGTAGACAGTGCAGACGTTTTTCTAAGTCATATTGCAGGTTTTTGCTGCTTTTCCGATAGCAGGTGTCGCGCCAATCGTGATTGCTGCCCGGTTCGATCAGTTGTCTCTGGTGATTTGTTCGATGTGTTTGAATAGTTGATTGGAGGAAGTCATGTTTGGAAACAGGTTTTGCGCAGGTGTGGCGGTTGCCGTGCTCGCCGGACAAGTTGTGACGGCTGCCAGTGTGTCTGCTTATGCGGTCGCCGTGCCGGGTGGCCAGTCGCTTGCGCCGGCAGATCCATTGGGTTCGGTTCTGGAGGAGCTTCTGCTTGCCCAGTACAGCTCTTCCATGAGCAGCGAACCGTCTGGCCCTTCCTATGATGTCGATCGGCAGGAACGCGACCCGAAGCTGAGCGCATCCTACGATCTCGACGAAAGGGTCACCCGCGGTGTCATCTGGATAATCCAGAACGGCAGCAACGAGTGCCGCAATTCCATCCGGCCCGAATACCGCTTCGACTGTTTGAGGAATGTTCTGGGGCGCGCCGCTTCGACAATTGAAAACCGGCCAAACTATCGCGACGCGGCGCGGGAATTGCGGAGCCTTTCCCGAAAGCTTGATGGCATTGTCTCAAAATACCAGGACCGGAGCGCTCCGCGCGCGGCCGTGGGTCAGCGTACCTACCGGGCCGTTTCCACGGCCAATCTCGAGCAGGCTCGCCGTGAAGCATCGGAAGCCATCGACGAAAGCGTCACCAAGCTGCTGCGTTCTGCCGGAAACTCGGAAAAGCGCAAGACGCATTATTCCCAGATCGCAACCGCTGTCGGGTCCACCAAGCGTTTGCTGCGGTCTTAAGTATCATCGACCTGGCAGGCGGTCGCCTCAGTCCGCCGGCTGCTGATCCGGGATCTCCTCCGGAGTGATGACCGGCGTTTCACCGACATCGGGGGCAGGTTCGACAAGCTCGCGGTCTCCGACCGGGGCTGGCGTCAAAACACCGTCGCAGTCAGAGAGGATGGCGGTTTCTTCAGTCTCGGTGGGAACCCTGTCTTGCGACTTTGTGCCGGGATCAACCTTGCAGTCTTCGCTCTTGTCGTCTGCAAGAGCGGTGCCACACACAAGGGTCAGTGCGGTGGCAAGGGCTGCAATCGTCCGGACATTTTCGTGCGGGCGCATACTATCCTCCAATGGATGTCTCTCCATTGGAAACGCCCGAACCGTCATCGGGTTCAATTCGAGTGGATTTACCGGCTCCACCCATGGGTGGAACCGGCAAGTTGTCTGGACGTACTTCTCAGTCGATCAGTCGATCAGTCGATCAGGTGATGGTCTGGCCGGTCTTTGCCCAATCCGCAAGGAACTGCTCCAGTCCCTTGTCGGTCAACGGGTGCTTGACCAGCGCCTTGATCGTTGCCGGCGGCACGGTTGCCACATCGGCGCCGATCAACGCGGCTTCCTTGACGTGATTGACCGTTCGGATCGAGGCGGCAAGAATTTCGGTCTCAAAGCCGTAATTGTCGTAGATCTGCCGGATCTCGCGGATCAGATCCATTCCGTCCATGACCATATCGTCCAGTCGGCCAATGAACGGGGAAACGAAGGTTGCTCCGGCCTTGGCGGCCAGCAGCGCCTGATTGCCGGAAAAGCACAAGGTGACGTTGGTCTTGAACCCTTCGGCAGTCAGTGCACGGCAGGCTCTGAGACCATCCAGTGTCAGCGGCAGCTTGATGCAGATGTTGGGGGCGATCCTTGCAAGGGTCTTGCCTTCCCGCACCATTGCCTCGAACTCGGTCGCCGTGACTTCAGCCGAAACCGGACCTTCGACAATGGAGCAGATCTCGCGGGTCACTTCGGTGATGTCCCGGCCGGACTTGAGGATCAGGGACGGGTTGGTGGTAACACCATCGATAAGGCCGAGTTCTGTGAGGTCGCGGATGTCGCTGACATCCGCCGTGTCGACAAAAAACTTCATGTCTCTCTTTCCGTTTGAAATGGGGGGCAGCGTTACCCGCGGATCTTGCGGGCGGCCTGCTGCAGCAGCTCGAAAGCTTCGTACCGCTTGTTGTGGTAGGATGTGGCTTCGGCGCCGCCGGGTGCATAGGTTTCGCCGGCTGCCGACATGGCGGCCATGGCGGCCGGAATGTCCTTTTGCAGGCCACCAGCGACAGCGCCGAGCATGGCCGAGCCGAGAAGGACCGGTTCCGCGGTTTTGGGAGCGGCGATCACGAGGCCCGTGGCATCGGCCAGAAGCTGACGCACCAAAGGGCTCTGGCCTGCACCGCCACTGACGACGATGGTGTCCGTCCGGATGCCCTTTGCGGACTGCGCCTCGACAATCTGTCTGAGGCCGTATCCGAGACCGCAGATGCCCGCGACATAGAGCCTGACGAGAGCGGCGACGGATGTGTCCATATCGAGGCCCGCAATGACGGCCTTGGCTTCCGGATCGGCAAACGGCGCACGGTTGCCGAGAAATTCAGGCACCACATGCAGACCGTCTGCCAGCCTTGAAATGTCTGTGCCCTCCGGTGCAAGCCGCTCGGCTTCAGCAGCAAGCCACTGGTTGAGGCCGAGACCTGCTTCCTTTGCCTGCTTGAGGGCGTCAGTGGAGGCCGGGTGGAAACGGACCAGATGGTCGATGGCGGCACCTGCTGCCGACTGGCCCGCCTCGTTCAGCCAGAGGCCTGGAACCATCGCGGAGAAATAAGGTCCCCAGACGCCTGGCACGAAGGCCGGTTCTGTTGTCGAGGTCATGGTGCAGGCAGAGGTGCCGAAGACATAGGCCATCCGGCTTGTCGCCGATCCCGCCTCTGTCTGGTCCTGCCACCCGACCGTGCCGACACCGCCCGCATGTGCATCGATCAGCCCGGCAGCAACGGGTGTCCCTTCACGCAGACCCAGGTCTGCCGCCGCTTCTGCCGTCAGTCCGTTGCCCAGAGCCGTTCCCGCATCGACAATGGTGGTGCCGATGCGGTCAAAATCATTCGCGCAGAGTTCGGCAAGACCGATGGACTGGAAATAATCGGCGTCCCAGCGGCGTTCATGACCAAGGTAGGTCCATTTGCAGGTAACCGTGCAGATGGACCGTGCAAGGCTGCCGGTTGCCCGCCATGTCAGGAAATCGGTCAGGTCGAAAAAATGCTCGGCTTTGCCGAAGATCTCTGGCCGGTTCTCTTTCAGCCACAGCAGCTTCGGAGTTTCCATTTCCGGTGAAATCTGGCTGCCGACATAGCGCAGCACGTCGTGGCCACCGGCGTTGATGCGTTCGGCCTGGTCAAGAGCGCGGTGATCCATCCAGACGATTATGTTGCGCTCCGGGTGGTCCGTATCACCCACTGGCAGAGGGCTGCCTTGCGGGCCGATGACCACCAGCGAACAGGTGGCGTCCATGCCGATCCCGGCCACATCGCCCGGATCGATCCCGGCCGTGCCGACCGCTTCGCGTACGGTGGCGGCCACGGCTTGCCAGATGTCGTTGGAAGATTGTTCGTAAAGGTTTGGCCCCCGGTTGAAGAGGGCGATGTCACGTTTTGCCGATGCAACCAGATTGCCGGACTGGTCGAACAGACCAGCCCTGGCACTGCCTGTGCCGACATCAATACCAATCAGAAATTTGCTCATGCCTCAAAGGTCCACACTTTGCGGCAGAATGACAAGGTCCCTGATGGTGACGCCGCGCGGGCGGCTGAGCATGAACAGGACGGCATCAGCGACTTCCCGGGGCTGCATCAGGCTGCCGTTGGCAAGGGCTTCGTCCATCTTTGCCTTGGGCCAGTCATCGAGAAGGGCTGTAACCACAGGTCCCGGCGCGACTGCTCCAACGCGCACCCCGTGTTCGGCGACCTGGCGCCGTACCGTGTGAACGAAGGCCTGCACGGCAAATTTCGAGGCGGTATAGATCGGCTCCCAGACGACCGGCACAAGGCCGGCGATGGAACTGGTGACGATGATGTCGCCGGTCTTGCGTTCCACCATATGCGGCAACACGGCGCGAATGGAGCGGAACGCGGCATTGATGTTGAGATTGAGCACCTTGTCCCACTGGTCCGGGTCGCCGTCGACGACGCTGCCGCCGACATAGGCTCCTGCATTGGCGTGGAAGATGTCGAGGTGTCCGGTCTTTTCCACGATCCGGTCCAGCATGCCATCAACTGCGGGCCCGTCCATGAGGTCGACCACCAGTGGAATGGCGTCCGGCCCGAGCTCCTGGCAGATCGCGTTCAGTCTGTCTTCGGCTCGGTCGATCAGGACCACCCGGCAGCCGGCTGCAAGCAGGCTCCTGGCGCATTCCAGGCCGATCCCGGACGCGGCACCAGTAATGGCCGCGACCTTGCCTTTGAGTTCATCGGTCATGTTCGAAATCCTTGAATTGAAATCCGGTCAGGCGCGGCCGTGAGAGACGCGGCTCTGGCGGGCGAGACTGTCGACGATGACGGCGATGGCGAGCACGCAGCCGGTGATCATGTAGCGGAGCGAGGACGACATGTTCAAAAGCGTCAGCCCGTTGGAAATTGACTGGATGACGATGATGCCAAGCAGCGCCGACCATGCCGACCCGCGTCCGCCGAACAGGCTGGTTCCACCGATAACGGCGGCTGCGATAGCGTTGAGGTTGACGTCACCGGTGCCCGCCTGCTGACTGGCGGAGGCAAGCCGTGCGGAAGACAGGACACCGCCGAGGGCCGCCAGCAGCGAGCATAGCGCAAAGGACGTGAGGTAGGTGAAGGTGACATTGATGCCGGCTCTGCGCGCAGCCTCCGCGTTGCCGCCGACGGCCTTCACGGACCGCCCCCACTGGGTGCGTGTGAAGACATAGTTCATGACAACGACGAGCAGGGCGAAGAGGCCGAACATCCAGGGCACGCCGCGACCGAGGTTCAGATAGAAGACAGCGGCTTCGAAGGCGATGGTGGTGAACAGCGCCTTGAACACAAGCCCGCCAACAGAGCCAACGGAGAGATTGGCTGCCTGGCGCTGGCGCCGGTTGCGAATTCCCATCACGAGAATGGCGACGCCAGGCAACAGTGCGACTGCGTGAGAGGCCCAGGCCGGCATCATCAGTAGCTGGCCGAAGTTCACCATCCAGGAGCCGTAGGGCAGGTTGATGGAGCCGGTGGAGCCGAGCATGTAGAGCTGCAGGCCGAGAAGCGCCAGCAGACCGGCGAGGGTCGAGACGAAGCTGGGCATGCCAAGCTGAGTGCGCAGCAGTGCATAGACCGAGCCGATGACCGCGCCGGTGCTGAGCGCCGCCAGGATTGCCAGCGGCAGGGGAACACCCTGATTGACCCAGAGCACGCCGATCAGGGCCGAGCCGACGCCGCTCATGGAGCCGACGGACAGGTCGATTTCGCCGAGCATCAGCACGCAGACGATGCCGAGCGCGATGACGCCGACTGTCGAGCAGTCGAACAAGAGATTCACAAGGTTGTTCGGCGTAACGAACAGCGGATTGAGAATGGTGAAGACCGTCCAGATGACGATGAGGCCGACGATGACGGGCAGGGAGCCGAGGTCGCCTGCCTTTACACGATCTATGAAGGCGCTGATGACGTCGGTCAGGCTGCTGGCATGCTTGACGCGCGTATCGCTGCGGTCGAGCAGCCGGGGTTCGGGAGCGGAGCCGTTCATGGTGGTTTCCTTGATTATGCCGTGGCGCCTGCGGCCGCCCGTTTGCTGGCGCGGCGGGTGACGGCATTGTCGGTTGCGCCGGTAATGGCTCCGACCAGTTCCTCGTTGGACGATTGCGGCGAGAACACACCGTTGTTGCGACCAAGCCGCAGCACCACGATGCGGTCTGCGACCGCGCGCACGTCTTCCATGTTGTGGGAGATCATGATGACGCCGAGGCCCTTGTCGCGAACCCGCTCCACCAGGTTGAGAACTTCCGCCGTCTGGGCAACGCCAAGGGCGGCGGTGGGTTCGTCCAGCATGATGATCTTCGGGTTGAGCAGCAGGGATCGGGCAATGGCGACGGTCTGGCGCTGGCCGCCGGACAGCGATGCGATCGGTTCGCGCACGCTTGGAATGCGGGCCGCCAGCTCGTTGAGCAGCTCCCAGGAGCGGACTTCCATGGCCACTTCATCCAGATGCCAGGGACTGCGTTCCTGGCCCAGGAAGATGTTGGCAACGACGTCGAGGTTCTCGCACAGGGCGAGATCCTGGAACACGGTTGCGATGCCAAGGTGCAGGGCGTCGCTCGGCCCGTGCATCGTCACCGGCTTGCCTTCGAAGTGAATGGTGCCGGAAGTCGGCGCGTGAACGCCGGAGAGCACCTTGATGAGGGTCGATTTTCCGGCGCCGTTGTCACCGACAAGGGCAACGACTTCACCTGGATGGACGTCCAGCTCGATATCGGTCAATGCCGACACCGCACCGAAGTTCTTCGAAATGCCCTTGAGGCTCAGGATCGGCTGCCGATCCGTGGCGGATTGGGGAGAAGTGGCGGTCATCTTGTCCGGCTCATGGTTTTCTGGGTCCTCTGGATGGCCGCCCGGCCTTCCGGGTGTCGACCCCTGGGGTCGGGCGGCCTGCTTGGGAGGAGGAGTTATTGGATGCCGAGTTCCTTGCAGCCTTCGGCATAGCGGCCCGTGCACAGTTCCTCAGCCGTCTGGATGCCCATGTCGATGATCTCTTCCTTCAGGTTCTCGCGCGTGACCACGGCCGGAACGAACAGCTCGGAAGGTGTTTCATAGAGCGTTGTCTTGGCTTCCGGCGTTTCCCCGTTCAGGAACTGCACGGCAACCTTGGCAGCCGCCGCGGCAACGATTTCAGAAGGCTTGGAGATCGTGTTGTACTGGTCGCCGGCAATGATCAGCTGCAGGGCCGCGATGGTTGCATCGTTGCCGGTTACAGGCGGAAGCGGATCGACGCCGGCAGCCTTCAGGGCGGCAATGGCGCCGCCGCCGGTGCCGTCATTGGCCGCTACGATGCCGACGATCTGATCGCCGAAGCGAGTGATCTGCCCGCTGGCCCATTCCTGGGCTTTGGGCGGTGCCCAGTCCGGCGTGTCGAATTCGGCCAGCGTCTCGTACTTGCCGGTGGCGATACCTGCATGAATACCGTCCTTGATCAGGCCGGCAGCGGCATCGGTGGGCGAGCCGTTGATCTGCAGCAGGCCGCCTGCCTCCGGTGAGATGCCCTGTTCTTCCAGATGGCGCACCAGGGACTCGGCGATTGCCTTGCCGATGCCTTCATTGTCGAAGGAGACATAGTAGTCGGCGGTCTTGTCCGGGATAGGGCGATCGTAGGCGATCACTTTCACGCCCTGGCTCTGGGCAAGGGCGACGAGCGAGGCGGCCGCGCTGGAATCCACCGGATCAAGCACGATCACCTTGGCGCCTTGTGTCAGAACGGAGTTGAACTGCTGCTGCTGGCGCGCCACGTCTGCATCCGCATTCTGGTAGATGACGGTGCAATCCGGGCAAAGCTTCTCCATTTCCGCCTTGAAGCCCGGGAAATCATGTTCCTCGTAGCGGGTTGATGCCTGGTCTGGCATCAGGAATGCGACGGTGCCGGATGCAGCCTGGACAGCGGTTCCCTGCAGCAGGGCGGCGGCAACGATGGCCGCGCCGGCAAGTTTCTTGTTCATCGGGTTCATTTCAGTTTCCTCCATCAATAAAACGGTCCGTCGGCCCCGTCCTCGGGTGCGCTCAAGACCGGTTGGTTTCCTGAAAGACCACTGCTAATCTTGGCCGAGCATGATCGAGTCCGCGCAGAAACCCTGACGCCTTAGCCGGTGCAACGGCACGGGGCGTCTTTAGGGGTTCCGGCGGATGAGAGGATCTACCTGCCGCTTCGGTTAGTGGGTATTTCAGGACGATCTTGCCGACGCGCGGGGTTGCTCACCGCACTCCGCGCGTTTCTCGTCCGGATCAACGGGACTGATAGCGTTTGAGTGTCCGTTGATCCTGAAGTCCGATTTTCCTCCTCTTCCTCCCATGTGTCCGTGCGGTCTTTGCCGCCTGTCTGCCGTCGTGCCCTGTTGTGGCGGATGGCATCAGTGGATCTTCTTTTCCTGCCCTTCCGCCGAGGCGCTGTCCCTCGGTGCCGGGGTGTGTGTTTGCGAATGCATGTCTTCGCCTGCTTCGAGATCGCGCACCGAGGCACGGACGATCAGGCTCGCGTTCAGCACTGTCGGTGTAACGGGTGCCTTGCTGTCACCCTCGATCCGCTGCAACAGCCGGCGCCAGGCGGTTTCCGCGATTTTGTCGACCGGTTGTCGGATGGCCGTCAGTCCGGTGTTGCGGGCGGACATCCAGGCATAGTCGTCAAACGCGACGACAGACGCGCGGCTCGGGATGTCGATCCGGTGTTCGGCGAGGGCCGACAACACGCTGAGTGTCGTGACGTTGGTAAGCGCGATGATTGCTTCCGGCAGGGGATTGCGTTCCATCCAGTCCAGGAGCGTCCTGGTGCCTGCGGTGATATCGGAACCCAGATTGAGAATGGTCGGCCGTTTGCCGGTTTGCGCCTCGATGATGGCGGCAGCCCCTTCCGTTCTTTCCAGGATCGGAGGGTGATCCAGGTCGGAAACGCCGATTGCAATGTTCTGGTGGCCACGCTCCAGCAGATGCCTTGCGGCAATCTCGCCTGCCTCGCGGTTGTCGATGGTCACCGTATCGGCAATTGCCCCTTCTGCAGCAACACGGTCGACCAGAACCATCGGCAAGGCGGATCTCGCTTCCTTCAGTTCCGGCGGCATGGTGCTTGAGCAGGGCACGGCAATCAGCCCTTCCGGCCGCCATGCGAGCAACGCCTTCAGACGAGAGGATTCAACCGCGCGGTCGTTGTGTGAGCTGGCGACGATCACGTCGTAACCTTCCGCTGATGCGGCGGTTTCCAGTCTGGAGACGATGGTGGCAAAAAAGGTGTCGGTGAGGTCGGGGACAATGACCGCGATGATACGGGTTCGGCCCGAGCGCAGCTGGGAAGCGGCCCGGTCGAGCTGGTAACCGAGTTCGCGCGCAGCCTTGTGCACGCTCTCCTTCAGCTCGTCGTTGACCGGTTTGCGCCCGGAAAAGACGTTCGATACCGTCGCGATCGACACGCCCGCAAGAGCGGCGACTTCCTTGATGGACGGTTTTTTCCGGGACATCTGCCAGCGCCTCCCAACGCTGTTAAACGTTTTACAGTTAAACGTTTAACAGTGCGGTTTGAGGTTGGCAAGCGGAAAAATGGGAAAGGTAGGCTCAGCGGGTTTCGGAAAGGCGTTGCATCCCCCTCTGCGCGCCCTGGGAGGCATGGGCGCGGAGGGGGGCTTAGCCAAAAGGTGAAAGCGCGGTGTTAGCGCTTCCAACCCTCGGTTTTCATCAGGACCGCGGCTTCCGGGGTCTGGAGGAAGTCCAGAAAAGCCTTGGCTTGCGGGTCGGCGTCGGGGGAAAGCACGACGTTGACATCGCGCCAGATACGGCGGTTTTCGTCCAGTTCGACAAGGCTCAGAACGTCCGGGTTGTTGATAGGCCAGTTCGGCCAGGTGATCCAGGCATCGGCCTCAAGGTCCTTGAAGGCCCGGAAACTGGCACCGGAGCCTTTTTCAAACGCGACGATGTTCGATCTGAACGCCGACACGTCACCGAGATTTCCGGTCCTTCCGGCGATGTCTTCCCAGACACCTGTGCCGGATGTGTTGGCGACACCGGCACCCTCGGTCACGACGATCTTGATCCCGTCCTTGAGCAGGTCTTCAAAGCCCTCGATCTTTTTCGGATTGTCTGCGCGCACGGCGATGATGGCGGGCCGGATGTAGATCGGCTGAACCTGCGAAGAGGCAAAATTGCCATAGGTTTCCAGAAACGCCGTCATCGATTGTTCGGATGTGCCCCAGAGGATATCGGCATCCGCCTGGGCTTTTGCGGACCAGGTGGTTTCCGGGCCGGCCGTGATTTCGACCTTGTTGCCGGTTTTTTCTTCAAAGGCCTTTGCAACTTTCTGGAACGCCGTGTGTGGGCCGCCCGCACCATAAAGCCTGACAACTCCGTCGGCGGGGCGGTGTTTGATGGATGGATCGGCGAGTGTGCTTTCCTGGGCGAGTGCAGGGCCGGCGCAAACCAGGAGCGCGAGAGCACAAAGGGAGGTTTTCATATCGGAATTCCTGAATTCTGTTGGCTTGTGACGCATGCGCGCCGAAGGCGGCCTTGCGCCGCCCCCGCACCTGACTACGCTGGCCGGCTGCCTGGTCTTCCCAAGAGCGGGGTCACGAAAGCGCGAGGTCTCTTTCAGAATGATCTGGCGACTTTCAGTTCGATTGTTGCGCCGGGTCGAGCTGGGTCTGGATCAGGTGGGCAAGGTTCAAAAGCTGTGAGCGCGGCATGTCGCCTGTCACCGCGTAGGTGAACCCGGTGTCGCTCCAGAAAAACGCCTGTTCAGTGCCGGATTCCGCGAACTGGAATTTCGGTTCACCGTCGACCCCACGGCGCAGATAGACGGTCACCCGGTTGCCGTCCGCATCGTCATACATGAGCTGTGCTGCCGGATCCGCCCCGCTGGGCAGCAGGCGACCGCCCATCAGCGTCAGTCCGGCAACCCGCAGATCGGGAATGCGGAACGGATGGTTCAGCCGATTGCCGAGCCAGGTTGCCAGATGCCTCTGGTCGCTGGCTGCCACCTCGACCGGATGAGCAACCTCAACGGTGAATGTTCGGTGAGCCGTCAGGGCATCGGTCAGGAAGGGCTGATGCGCTGGCAGGCTTACATCCGGTTTCAGGGACCAGCCGGCAAAGACGCCAACCAGCAGCGCCGCAGCGATGGAGGCGGCCATGCCGGCGCGCGGCAGCCATCTGTCCCCTGGAGATGCGGTCAGGCCGGGAGGTTCTGCAGTGACGCGGGAATAGGCTGTCTTCAGGTTTGCCGAGATCCGGCGGTCAGCCTCAACCCGGGCGGCAGCTTCCGGATTGTCCCGAAGATAGGTTTCGACCTCGCGTCGGCGGTCCGCAGGCAGCTCGTCGTCGACGTATCGAACGAGGTCTTCCTCCCGGATGGGAGGCACCGTCTGGGAATTCATGTCACGCTCCTTAGATGGGGACGCTCGGAGGCGCGGGGGTCTTCTCTCAGTCTGGCACGGGCGCGGCTGATGCGCGACATGATGGTTCCTTCGGCAACGTTCAGGATTGCGGCGGCTTCTGCATAGGTAAAGCCTTCCACGCCGACCAGGAACAGTGCTTCGCGCTGGTCTTCGGGCAAGGCCAGCATGCGGTTCAACAGATGCTTGAGCTCGGCGCTGTCCTGCTGCGAGGCGGGCGCCTGAAGCTGGTTTTCCAGATCGTCCAGGTCGATATGGTTCGAATGGCGCCTCAAGCGCCGCCAGCGGCTGACGTGAAGATTGCGCATCATACGGAAGAGCCACGGCCGCAGTGGTACAGACGACCGGCGAAGGCTCCATTTGCGCAAGGCCCGTTCCAGGCAGTCCTGCACAAGGTCTTCCGCTTCCGCCTGGTCGCAGGTCAGCGTTACCGCGTATCGATGCAGCGCCGGCGTCTCCCTGAGCAGGTTTTGGGTATTGTCGGGCAAGAGCTCTTCCTCGTGGACACTACTGACACCAACGCCTGTGCTGCGCGAATTATTCCGTCGCCGGCAAAAAAGAAATTTCGGCTTCTTCGGGAAGGAAAACACCACCACCTGCGTGGACAGCACCGGATGCGGCCGATCGCATCTGGAACAGTGAACGAATGGAGATCTGAAATGAAGCCGATCAGTCAAATTGCCGCTACTGCCTTTGCAGGTACGGTTCTGTTTGCATCCGCAGCCCTGGCAGGGCCGGGTGAAGACCTGGCACGTACCCATTTCAACAACATCGCAACCGGCAAGGTCGATGCCCTCAAGGCGTCCTATTCCGACAAGGCCGTGCTGGAATGGGTCGGTGGCCCGCTGGATGGTGTCTATACTGGTGCTGCAGACATAGGCACGGTCTGGACCAAGTTCACAGGCGCGCAGGGCAAGCTGAAGGTCGATGTCTCGAATGTTCAGGAAAACGCAAATCCAGCTGGCGTGACGGTGACTGCCAATGTGCGCTTTTCCGGCAAGAACACGATCCCGGTCCGCTACGTCCTGACCTATCGGAGCGGCAAACTGGCAAGCGAAGTCTGGCAGATCGACCCCAAGCTCGCGAAGTAAGCCGGCATTTCCCTGCCTGCTGTTCCCGCCTGCATGGCAGGGGAAACCGGCGCTCAAGCATCCTGCGTTTGCAAGAACGCAGGATGTCTTTTTGCGCAGGGCACGGCCTAGGTTCTCGAAAAATTCGGCCCAGGTACAAACTCTCCTCTCACCACGGTGACAGGAGGCCTGTGGTTGATAGGCGTTCTCTTGTTTTGGAAGATCGAAAGGACGCCCCATGAACAGAACTCCCGTCAATCCCTGGCCCTGGTCGCTCAGGCTTGGCTACAATCAGGCCGAAATTGTTGAAGGCATGGGCAGGCAGCTGATCTGCGCCGGACAGACCGCTGTCGACGGGGAAGGAAATCCTCAGCATGCCGCGGATATGCGCGGTCAGATCGAGCTTTCGCTGAACAACCTGGAAGCCGTACTGGCCGAAGCGCGGATGACCCTGGCCAATGTCATTCAGGTCAAGGTCTACACAACGGATGTAGACGAGGCCCTGAAGAATTTCGACGTCCTGGGAGCGCGGTTCGGCCGTCTTGACGCTGCGCCGCCAATGACACTACTTGGCGTGAGCCGGCTTGCGCTTCCTCCGCTCATGTTCGAGATCGAAGCGATCGCTGCCGACTGAGGCCGACACCTGAACGCAGCTTCGAAGCGGCTGCATCCGGTTTTCTGGAGCGTGAGGAAACGGAATGCGACGCGTGGAAAGACTGTTTCGGATCATCAACGAGATGCGGACCCGCGACGTAATCCGGGGCGCAGAACTTGCCGAACGGTTCGAAGTCAGCCTCAGCACGATTTACCGGGACATCGCCCACCTTCAGGCGTCCGGCCTTCCCATCGAAGGGGAGGCCGGTATCGGCTATCTGCTGCGTCCGGGCTTCGATCTGCCCAACATGACGTTTACCCATGATCAGGTCGATGCGCTGGCGATCGGCCTTTCCTTTGTGGAGCGCACGGGCGACCCGGCGCTGGCATCGGCGGCACATGAAGTGCGTGCCATGATCCAGGCCGGCATGCCGGATCCCGATAAACGCAAGCTGGCCGACGCACCGTATTTCAGCCTGCAGATCAAGAACAGCGCCCCACCGACCGTCAGTCTGATCCGCGAGGCCATCCGGATGCAGCTCGTTGTCGATATTTGTTACGAGGATGCCGATGGAAAACCCACGGAGCGCAGCGTCCGCCCGCTTGTCATCTGGAACATGACAGACGGGTGGATGTTCAGTGCGTGGTGCGAAATGCGGCAGGCCTTCCGCACCTTCCGTTTCGATCGTGTCGTAAAACTGAGTGTCACAAACACGGTTTTCGAGGACGACGAGACAAGAGGACTGCGTGCTTTCCTGGCAACCGAGCCTTGCGAGGAAGAGGGATAGCCGGAGCCTCCTACAGGTCCAGCGACCACCGGCCACTGGACCTGCCCTTTCAGGTTCAGGCTGCCAGGCTGGTCATCTCTTCCTCTTCCCAGGAACCGTCCGGCTGGTAGCGCGCGGCCATACGTCCGTTCCGAAGCGTGAACAGATGCAGCCAGCCGTTTTCGAAAAGGTTCCGAACATCCGGGTGCGCATCCAGAATGGCAGATATTGCCTCTTCGGGGGCTTCGATCAGAACCGACAACCGGAGAGGGGTATGCATCCCTTTCTCGCCATCATGCAGTGCCTGTGCAGGTAGGCCGGGCCGCAGGCGCCCGCCGTTGCCTTCCACAACGCCAATGCCGCCAACCACGTTGTGGATGAGTTTGTTGCCGCCACCGAAGACATCCGGCGCGACTGAAGAGCCATAGTATTGAAGGCTGATCCAGCTCGCCACGACCACCGGGGCGGTGAGGATGAGTTCAAGCGTCTTGAAGTCCTCGTCCGTCTGCCAGTCGTAGCTGTGAAGGAAGGCCCGGCCTTCCAGATTGGCCTTCGATGTCAGATGCCTGGGGGCTGCGATGAACGCGGCGCAGTCTGCAAGTCCCCACTCCGGCCTGATTTCGGCCCAGTTGAATGCTCTGGCCGCAATGGAGGCAGCATTCGTGCCCGGCAAGCGCAAGGCGCGCTCGGCCCGTGCCTCGGCTCCCGCCCGTTTCAACCATTTTTGCAGAAGGTCGAATTCATCCATCGGGCCGGATTGGTCCTTGTCGAACAGGGTGATCTCGTCCGTTGTCGTGTCGTGGAGCGCCGCGACGAACCGGGTGTCGTCAGGAAGGTCGATACCGTGAGCAGCAAGGCCGGAGCGGGTTTCGGCATCGTTCAGCAAGCTTGCAAGCAACCGCGCTGAAACCTCACCTGAATGACCACCGCACGCGCCGCAATGATAGGCGCTTTCATGCGGATTGTTTTTCACATTGGCTCCGTGGCCAACCAGCAGAACCACCTGGGCATGATTGTTCGTGAGGCTCATGGCCTTCAGGACTGCAGCGGCGGTCGCTGATTTCGTCTCGGCATCAAGCGCCGGGTCGAGCCTGGGGGCGGCACTCGTCGAGACCTTTCTTGTGGGGCGGCCGAGGGAATCCTTCACCAGCTTGGTCACATACAGTGGGCCGGCAGCTTCCACATAGGCGAAGGACGAGACAGCGGCCTGGCGGAACCTGTCCAGTGCCCGTATGGCCCGCGCACCGATGCGTGCCGTCTTTTCCTCATTGGAAGAACCGTGGCAAGTTGAGGTCATGGACGGTTTCAGCAAGACCGGCAGGTGATTTTCTTCAACATCGGAGCCGTGGTCCCTGTGAGCAGCAGGAAGACCGAAGAAACCGGCAAACCCGAGTGTTTCGATCGATGGGCTCTGGTTTTCCAGCGCCCGCCGGAAGACTTCCGAGCGCACGTCGATGCAAAACGCCGCCTGAAGGGCAGGGCGCTCGCCGGTGTATTTTGTCGGCGCCTTCAACTGTTGGCCGAGTGACCGCTGGTATGCCCGCTCTGCCGCGTCCTGCAAAATGGCATCGATAACCTGGTCCCGATCCGGAACAAGAGGTGCGGCATGAAGCTGAAGCGTGGCCTGCCATTGGTCGGCGACAGCGGGGAAGCGGTTGAAAAGCGCCTCTTCCCAGATCAACCGGACGGCCAGAAGGTCGCCGAGCGTGCCGTCCGTCGTGCCGTCCTGTTCTGCACGCCACAGCAGCCAGCGTGCATGTTGCGCCCAGCCTCCCAGGTCCATCAGCAGCTGGTGAAACAGGGTTTCGGCAGCCGGAACGCTGATGCCCAGCCGGTCGGTTACCCGCAGGATTGCCTGTTCGGAAGTGTCCGGAGACGTGGTTACATGGGAGCAGAACCCCGTCAGTCCGGCAATTTCGGGTGTCAGGTCACGGCTCGCCCAGGACCGCCAGGCAGCATAAGCGCCCTCACCCGGGGCTGGAGACCAAAACGCCTGGCCGCGGTCGAAGTAACCGGCGGCCCACAGACCAACGGTTTTTTCGATAACCGACGGCCAGTCGATGCCGGATACAGAAGCTGCGAGTTCGGCAATGGTTGGTACGGCTGCCGGTGCCGGTCCATCCATTTGGGCGAATGCCTTGAGCTGCGCGACATCCGCCGGCTTGTTGCCGGCGTTGCTTGCCTCAAGGGCGGCCGTCAGGTCTTCATCCAAGATGCGGCCACAGGCGATCTCGGTGCCGTAGCTGCTTCTGGGCCGGGTCAGGCTGATGCCGCTCGTTCTGGCAAGGCGCGCGGATGCTTCCGCGAGGCCTTCTCCAACCTGGCCGAGGAAGGGATTGACGGCAACGGTTGCATCCAGCGGAAAGGCGGGCGGGATGGCCCTTATGGCTGACGTGCCTGCCTCGAGGATGCCCGAAACCCGTAGCGAGCTGAATTGGGTGTGCTTGATAAACATCTGAAGTGCCTCGTCTTACTTGGAGTTCGCAACCCGGTATCCGCCGATGAAACGGTCGAGGAGGGCGTTGAGGTAAAGGCCGTTGGCGATGTGAACGCGCAAGCCGGCGGTCGACGGGTGGTGTGACCAGAGCGGGAAAAGCGTCTGCGCAACGGCAACGATGCCGAAGGAAAGCACCGCCAGGACGATCAGCGCCCATTCGAGGGGGCCGGCGACAGGTGCCTGCGGCAGAGCTGCGCCCCACAGAAGGTTGGCAACCTGCTGGAAGCCGAAATAGGCAAAGGCAACGATGACTGCGGCCAGCGAGGTGCGATACGTCAGTTCAGCGGGGGCCGCATCTGCAAGGCCTTGCGCCACCAGATAGGCCACACCGAAGATGAGCATTGCTCCGATGGCAAGCGCCTGAGGGGTTTTCGGGCCTGCGATCATCGAGAAGGCGAAGGAGACTATCGCGTAGAGAAACAAGGCGATCGCGAAGGACCGGAGCACGTTGGCAACGCTGGGAATTGCGATCGGGCCGGGACGCCGCAGCTTGGCCACGGCCAGAACCGCTCCACCCGAGGACAGGAAGGCATGGGCCTTGTAGAGGGAGTGCGCGACCACATGGAGCAGCGCGAGTGGCCAAAGACCGAGACCACACTGCAGCAGCATGAAACCCATCTGGGAAATCGTTGACCAGGCAAGGGCTGTCTTCACCGCGCTTTGGGTCAGCATGACCACTGCCCCGAAGAGAGCGGTCAGGCCACCGAGAGCCACGAGCGTGCCCATGGCGCCAGGACTGGCCTGAACCAGATCTGCGGTCCTGATAAGAAGAAACCCGCCGGCGTTGATGATGCCTGCATGAAGCAGGGCGGAAACCGGGGTCGGCGCCTCCATGACTTCCGTCAGCCAGCCGTGCAGGGGGAAGGCCGCCGTTTTCAGTACGGCAGCCAGCACCAGGAACACCACAGCCAGATGTTCGACGAAGGAGAGATCAGGCCCGACCGTTTCAGAAAGCTGTCCAAGCTGTGCGGTACCGGCGCTTGCCATGAACAGCCCGGCGGCCAGCAGCAGCGAGATGTCACCTGCATGCCAGACAAGCGCGAATTTGGTGGCGGCCCGTTGGGCGGCGGCGCGCTGCGGGTAAAACAGCAAAAGCCTGCGCAGGCAGAGGCCGATCCCGGCAAAGCCGAGGACAAGCAGGAACAGGCTGCCCGACTGGACGACCACCAGTACGGCCGCAAGTGCCGTGAGCATCAAGCCGTGGAAGGCCCCTTCTCGCGTTTCGCCGTCGAGGTAGGTCCGGGAGTAACGCATCACCACCCAGCCGATGAAGGCGACCAACAGGGTCATCGTCACGCTGATGGGGTCGAGCCGCACAACAAGCGTAAACGGACCTTCGAACAAGGTTACTTCCGTTGCTCCCAAGACCAGAAGCTGCACCAGACCGGCAAGGGCAAGCACAAGGGCGATAAATGCACTTGCTTCCGAAGCCTTGGGATAGAGCCCTGGGCGGCGGCCAGGACACATTGTTGAAACGGCCGCTGAAGCCAGCAACAGCACCGGCGCAAGAAGGGGCAGAGGGAACAGGTACGGCATGGGAACCTCACGAACGCTGAAAGACGCCGTGGATATACCGTCTCGTTTTCTTGCAAAAAATTACATATTATAATCGAAATCGTTCTATAATTTGGAAGTATCCTCGTGCTGAACCTTCATCATCTGCGGCTTTTCCGGGCAGTTGCGCGGGATGGAACACTGACGGGGGCTGCCAGGGTGCTGAACTTGTCGCAGTCGGCGCTATCCTCGCAGATCAAGACGCTGGAAGCCTCCCTTGGACACGATCTGTTTGAACGACGCGGACGTGGTCTGGTGCTGACGGAGGCCGGGCGGATCGCCCTTGATCACGCGGAAGCGATCTTTCGGACCGCCGAGGACCTGACGGCGACCCTGCGCAACACGGGCACCGAGCGCAAGGCTTTGAGGGTGGGGGCACTTGCAACGCTTTCGCGAAATTTCCAGATCGGCTTCCTGGAACCCCTGATCGGACGATCAGATGTCGAAGTGGTGCTGCGCTCCGGAGCTCAGGCAGACCTTCTGAGGGCCCTGGAAGCATTGGCGATCGATGTGGTCCTGACGAACCTTGTGCCAGCCCGCGATGCCTCCAGTCCCTATCTCGTACATGGACTTTCCGAACAGCCGGTCAGCCTGATCGGACCCGCAACCGCAGTCGATCTGGCGGGGCTGCCCTTGCCTGAGCTTCTGTCTTCGCAGCCGCTGATCCTGCCAACGCCGGAATCGGCCCTTAGGGCATCTTTCGACGCGATGGTCGAGCAACTGGGTGTCGTCACCAAAGTTGCCGCGGAAGCCGACGACATGGCGATGATCCGCTTGCTTGCGCGTGCGCACGCGGGGCTTGCCGTCATTCCGCCGATCGTCGTGAGAGACGAGCTTGCTTCGGGACGGCTGATCGAGCTGGGCAGGCTGGAAGGGCTCAAGGAGGAGTTCTTCGCCGTCACGCTGCATCGGCGCTTCCCGAACCCGCTGGTCGCCGACTTGCTTCAGGCTTTCAAAAACAAGACGGACTGAGCAAGGGTTTCAAGCCTTTGCCCAGTCCGAAACGTGGTGCCGAGGTCGCGTCAGTACGCAACCGACAAATGCGGGCCGGTGTTCTTGTCGACCACTTCCGGCTTGTCGGTTTCAACCTTGCCGGTCCAGCCGCCGCCAAGCGCCTTTTGCAGGGCGATGTAATAGGTGGTCAGGCGGACACGGCTCTGGATGAGCGTGTCTTCGGCGGAGTAGGTCGAGCGTTCAGCATCGAGGGCATCGAGGAAGCTGGCGGCGCCGGTCTGGTAGAGCGATCTGGAAAGCTCGGCGGCCGACTTGTAGCTTTCCGCCGAACGCCGCTGACTGGCGACACGCTTGCGTTCCTGGGTGAAGCCGACAAGAGCGTTCTCGACATCTTCCAGTGCCGTCAGCACCGATGCCTGGTAGGCGAGGAAATACTGATCGCGCTGGGCTTCGGCAATCTCGACGCCTGCCGCCAGTTTGCCTGCATTGAAGATCGGCACGGACAGCGACGGGCCGAAGGCCCAGCTGATCGAGGAATTCTTGCCGAGATCGCCAATGTCGGCTGCGGCGGTGCCGATGGAACCTGTCAGGCTGACGGAGGGATAACGCGCTGCCGTTGCCTGACCGATTTTCGCGGTTGCCTCCGCAAGCTGGCGTTCAGCCAGGCGAACGTCCGGGCGGGTCAGCAGGATGCTTGCCGGAATCCCGACAGGGATCGGCAGTTTCGGTGTCGGAATTCGGCTGCTTGCCAGCAACCGGTCGGTAAGGGCAGTCGGCTGTTGACCGGTCAAAACGCTCAGCCGGTGCATGGAAGCGGCGAGAGCTGTCTTCAGGGCCGGAATATTGGCCTCTGTCGATGCCGCCTGACCTTCCGCGTTGGCAACGTCGAGACCGGAGGACGAACCAGCCTGGAACCGCTTGCGGATGAGGTCGGCCGAGGACTGCTGCGATTTTGCGGTGTCCTGCGCCAGTTTCAACCGCTGCTGAAAGCCGCGCGCTTCGACATAGTTGGTGGCAAGGTCGCCAATCAGGGTCAGCAAGCTTGCCCGCAGCTCTTCCTCGGCAGCATCAAGACCGTATTTGGCTGCTTCCTTTGCTCGGCGGTTGGCGCCGAAGATGTCGATCTCCCAGGCGGCATCGAAACCACCGTTCCAGAGCGTGCCGACGCTGTCGGACCCACTCGATTTGGAGCGGGTCACGCCGGCCGCACCGTCAAGGCTCGGAAAGAGCGATGAGGAGGCCTGTTTGTAACTGGCCCGGGCTTCACGCACCTTGGCCTTGGCGGTGCGGACATCCAGGTTGTTCTGAACCGCGAGCGAGATCAGGCTGTTGAGCTGGGCATCGCCCAGCTGCGTCCACCAGTTGGCAAGTTGCGGCACGGAGGCAGGCGTTTCGCCTGTCGTGTTGCGCCACTTGCCGGGCACGGAGACATCCGGGCGCTGGTAGTCGGGGCCGACGGAACAGGCACCCAGCAGGGTTGCCGCCATCAGGCCCGCACCCAGCCGCAACCAGGTCTTGCGGCGTTGAGAGGGGACGGCGCAGGCAGAGCCGGTCTCAGGTTTGAAAAGGGTCATCGAAACTCTCTCAATGGGCTTTGCTGCCTGAAGTGTCGGGGGCTGCTTCGTTGGTCTGCTTGCGACTGAAGATGCGCCGCACGGTGACGAACAGAAGCGGCACGAAGAAGATGCCGAGCACGGTGGAGGCGATCATGCCGCCCATGACGCCGATGCCGATGGAGTTCTGCGCACCCGAACCTGCCCCGGTGGCAATCGCCAGTGGCGTCACACCCAGGATGAAGGCGAAGGACGTCATCAGGATCGGCCGAAGCCGCTGGCGAGCGGCGTCCAGTGTCGCCTGCAGCAGGTCCTTGCCCTGGCGTTGTTGTTCGATGGCGAACTCCACGATCAGGATGGCATTTTTCGCCGCCAAGCCGATGGTCGTCAGCAGGCCGACCTTGAAGTAGACGTCGTTGGTTTGCCCGAAAATCAGGGCCGCCGCCAGGGCGCCGAAGACGCCGATCGGGACCGACAGCATCACCGCGAAAGGGATCGACCAGCTTTCATAAAGGGCGGCAAGGCACAGGAACACGATCAGGATCGAGATCGCATAAAGCGATGCGGCCTGATCGCCCGAAAGCCGTTCCTGATAGGAAAGGCCGGTCCATTCATGAACGAAGCCTGCCGGAAGCTGGGCCACGAGCGCATCGATTTCCGCCATCGCGTCACCCGAGCTGATGCCGGGAGCCGCCTGGCCCTGCAGTTCCACAGCCGACGCGCCGTTGAAGCGCTCGAGCCGCGGGGAACCATAGGTCCAGCGCGATGAGGCGAAAGCGCTGAAGGGCACCATGTCGCCATTGGAATTGCGCACGTGCCACAGATCCAGATCGGATGGCTGCATGCGGAACGGGGCATCGGCCTGCACATAGACCGGCTTGATGCGGCCACGGTCCATGAAGTCGTTGACGTAGTCGGACCCCCAGGCAATCGACAGGGTGTCGTTGATGTCCGGGATGCCGAGGTCGAGCAGGCGCGCTTTCTGCGTGTCGATGTCGACCTTGAACTGCGGCTGGTCTTCCTGGCCGTTGGGCCGTGTCGCCGCCAGTTTGCCGGATTGTGCCGCCATGCCCAGCAACTGGTTGCGAACCTCCATCAGCCGGTCATGACCAGCGCCATTGATGTCCTGCAGATAGAACGAAAAGCCGTTGGTGTTGCCCATACCCTGAATGGCAGGCGGGGCAAGGGCGAACACACGAGCGTCCTTGAACTGCGAGAAGGCTCCCATGGCACGGCCTGCAACTGCCTGAGCGGCAAGTCGCGGGTCTTCGCGCTCGGTGAAGTCCTTCATGCGGATGAAGGCGAGGCCGACATTCTGTCCCTGGCCGCCGAAACCGAAGCCGGCGACGGTGAAGACGCTGTCGACCGCATCCGGCTCGTTCTCCATGAAGTGGGTGCGTACCTTGTCGAGCACGGTCAGTGTCCGGCCCTGGGTCGCGCCAACGGGCAGGTTGACCATGGCAATCAGAATGCCCTGGTCTTCCTGCGGCAGGAAGGAGCTTGGCAGGCGATTGAACATCCAGCCCATGGCAACGCCGATTGCGATGAACAGCACAAGGAAGCGCTTGCCGCGTTTCAGGATGCCGCCATTTGCCGCCCTGTAGCCGTTTGCACTTGCGTCGAAACCCCTGTTGAACCAGGCGAAGGGACCACGCTTGTGGCCGTGGTCACCCTGCTTCAGCATGGTGGCGCACAGCGCAGGCGTCAGGATGAGCGCAACGAATACCGACAGCACCATGGCCGAAACGATGGTGATCGAGAACTGGCGGTAAATGATCCCGACGGAGCCGCCGAAAAACGCCATCGGCACGAAGACGGCGGACAGCACCACCGCAATGCCGATCAAGGCGCCGGTGATCTCGTTCATGGATTTGCGGGTTGCCTCGCGTGGTGGCAAACCTTCCTCCGCCATCACGCGTTCGACGTTTTCCACCACGACGATGGCGTCATCCACCAATAGCCCGATGGCGAGCACCATGGCGAACATCGTTAGCGTGTTGATCGAATAGCCGAACAGCGCAAGCACCCCGAAGGTGCCCAGCAGAACCACTGGCACGGCAAGTGTCGGAATGATGGTCGCGCGCAGGTTCTGCAGGAAGAGATACATCACCAGGAACACCAGCACGACTGCTTCCAGCAGTGTGTGGACCACCTTCTCGATGGAGAGCTTCACGAAGGGGGTGGTGTCATAGGGATAGACCACATCGACCCCGGCAGGCAGCGTCGAGGAGAGCCGGTCGATGGTGTCGCGTACCCGTTGGGCGGTGTCGATGGCGTTTGCACCGGTCGCAAGCGAGACCGCAAGGCCGGACGCCGGCATGCCGTTGTAGAAGGCAGAGGTGCTGTAGCTTTCGTTGGCAACTTCCACCCGGGCGACATCGTTGAGGCGAACGACAGAGCCGTCTTCGGAGCTCTTCAGAATGATGTCGCGGAACTGCTGTGCAGTCTGCAGGCGGCTGGAGGCGGTGATGGTCGCGTTGAGCTGCTGACCCTCGGCCTGCGGCAGACCGCCAAGCTGGCCGGCGGAAACCTGGGTGTTCTGGGCCTGGATTGCGGAACTGACATCGCTCGGCATCAGGTTGTATTTCAGTAGTTTCGTCGGGTCGAGCCAGATGCGCATGGCATAGCCGGAGCCGAACAGCCGGGTTTCACCGACGCCCTCGACGCGTTTCAGCGTGTCGTTGAGCGTGTTGTCGACATAGTCGGCAATGTCGGTGGAGGTCAGGCGTCCGTCCGTCGAAACGAAGCCGAGCACCATCAGGAAGCCGGAAGTCGACTTGGTGACGGTGATGCCGGTGTTCTGGACGATCTGCGGCAGCTGGCTGGAAACGAGCTGCAGCTTGTTCTGCACCTGCATCTGGGCAACGTCCGGATCCGCCTTGGAGGAGAACGTCAGCGAGATCTGGGCTGAACCGGAGTTCGAAGACGTCGCGGTCATGTAGTCCAGGTAATCGATCCCGGACATGCCCTGTTCGATCACCTTGGTAATCGAGTTCTCGACCGTTGCCGCATCGGCGCCCGGATAATTGGCGCTGATGTTGACGGTGGTCGGTGCAATTTGCGGATATTGCGAAACGGAAAGCGTCGTGATGGCCAGTGCGCCTGCCAGCATCGTGACAATGGCAATGACCCAGGCAAAGATCGGCCTGTCGATGAAGAAAGCTGACATCAGTTGGAAGTCTCACTTGTGTTCGACACCGCCTCACCGCGGCTTTCCACCTCCCCCGTCGCTTCGTCAATGGTCACCAGAGTGCCTGTTGCCTCCTGGCCGGCCCGCACGAACAGCGAGCCTTCAACGATGACCCGGTCTCCCTCCGAGATACCTTCGTTGACCAGCCAGTTGTTGCCGATGTCGCCTTCGACCCTCAGGACGCGCTCTTCCACCTTGCCGTCCTGGTCGAGGAACAATGCCGTCGGTTCGCCCCTGGCGTTGCGCGATACGGCGCGCTGCGGCACGAGGAACGAGTTCTGTGCAATGCCCTCCTCGACGATCGCCTGGACGTACATGCCCGGCAGGAGCAAACGATCGGGGTTCGGGAATTCGGCGCGCAGCGTGTAGGTGCCGGTTGTCGGGTCAACGTGGGCTTCCGAAAATTCCAGCTTGCCGGTTTCGGAGTATTCCTCTCCGGTTTCCAGCAGCAGGCGCACCTGCACGTTGTCACCGGACAACTTGATCCGGCCTTCCCGCACGGCCTTTCGCAGCTTCAGCAGGTTGGTGCTCGACTGGGTGACGTCGACATTGATCGGGTCAAGCTGACGGATGATGGTCAGCGGGGCCGACTGGCTGGCGGTCACCAATGCGCCGACGTTCAGCGTCGAGGCTTCGATGCGGCCCGAAATCGGTGCCTTGATGACGGTGTTGTCGAGATTGATCCTCGCAGTCTGCACGCTGGCCTTTGCGGAGGCGATGTCCGCCTTTGCCTGGGCGAGCGCCGCCTTGGCGTCGTCCAGCTCCTGCTTGGCGACGGCGTTCTGCGTAATCAGTTCCTCGTAGCGCTCAACCTTGGTCTGGGCGCTCGGCAGGGCAGCTTCCGCTTTCTGGAGAGCAGCCTGGGCACTGTCGTGTGCTGCCTTGTAGAGATCGTCCTCGATCCGGTAGAGCACGTCACCGGCGGTGACCTCCGTGCCTTCCTTGAACAGGCGTTCCTTGATGATGCCGCCGACCTCGGGCCGGACTTCCGCATCGAGGGACGCTGCGATCCTGCCCGAAAGCTTGGCCGTGATCGCGACCGACTCGGGCTCAAGTTCGACAACGCCGACTTCCGGTTTGGGTGCGGCGCCTCGCATCTGCTGGGCCTGAGCAATGCCGGACCCCAGGCTGGTGGAAATCAGGAAAGCGATGAGAAAAGCACGGAACGGCTTCTTCGTAGAGCACAGGTACGCAGTGCTCGAACCGAGAGGGGTACACGTCATTTCCGGGAGGAACCTCTTTGGAAGCGAATGCTGTGGAGTATTAGAAAACTCTCGGGTACCATTATTCTCTTCAAGGTTCCCTCGTCAATCGATTTTCGGTATCAGTTCGTAACGGGGAGGAGACAAAATGAGCTCTTCAAGAACAAAAATTGTGCAAACGGGTTCCTGTCCAGGCGGACTTGATGACTGTAACGAGCAGCGGCAACGCGGACGGCAGAAGGTCCATGACGAGGCGACGCTGAAGGCGCGCGTTGTCGAGGTCGCCTTCGGCACGTTCCAGAAACATTCCTACAACGGCACGACCATGGCACTGGTCGCCAAGAATGCCGGGATTTCCAAGCGGACGCTTTACGAGCTGTTTCCTTCGAAAATCGAGCTCTTCGCGGAACTCGCGATACGCCACCGTGCCAATCTTCTTGATGTTCCGGCAGGCCGAAAGGCCGAAACCCTTGAAGAAGCCCTGAGGGCGGTCTTCAAGGTTGACCAGAGCGATGAAAAACACAATCAGCAGGCTGCCGAAATGCGTCTGTTCTATGTGGAGGCGGTCGCGAACGAAGAGCTGGGCATGCTTTTGAGGAAACACTGCGGCAGCGAACTGCATGATGTGGTGACTGCCTGGGTGGAGGACGAGGTCGCAAAAGGCCGGATCGTGGTCCAGTCTTCGCGCGACACGGCAAAGTATCTTCTGGATGTCCTCATTGCGGCTCGGCTGTTCCGCCCGAAGACACCCGACATGATCACGGGCCTGTCGGATATTCGCACCTACCTCAATCACACGATCCAGCTCATCCTGAACGGCCTGCTGCCACGCTGACCGTTCAGGAGGGATGCATCAGGATGCCTTGGCCTTGCGAAGAGGGGCGGGATCGGCTCTTTGCAGCCAGTGGCCGAGATCCAGCGTCGACCGCTGACCAAGTTCTGCACGGTTCTTTTCAAGAAACTCATCGGCAGCAGTGCGGCCTTCCTCGCGCAGTTCCTCCAGGAACGGCCAGGTGGAGTTGAGTTTGGATTGACCGCTGCGGCCATTCATGCCGGCACCTGCAATCCGGTGGATTCGCAGGTTGGCGACCGGATTGGAAGCCGGGCTCGCGGCACGATTGGCGTTGAGGCCTGTCAGGCTCGGCAGGAAACCTTGCCGGGGCGACTGTGTGCCAGCGCCAGCTTGATGTTGCAATTCCGCCAGCAACCGCAGTTCCTTGATCAAAGGCGCATTGAAGGAGATCTCCTTTTCGCGCGCGGCGATCTGCTGGGCATCCTGCGGCAGGGCAGCTCGTTCGGTGGGGCTCGTCTGGACCAGCAACAGATCCGCATCACCCGGCTCCAGAACCAGAGGCATCAGGCTGGGGTTGCCGGTATAGCCGCCGTCCCAGTAATGCTCGCCGTCGATTTCGACCGCGTGAAAGAGGGACGGGAGACAGGCGGATGCCAGAAGCACATCGGTACTGACGGCGCCGTTGGAAAAGATGCGGGCTTCACCCGAACCGACATGGGTCGCAGTCACATGCAGCGGTATGGCCGAGCGGGCAATGGCGTCGATGTCGATCGTTTCGTCTATGATTTCCCGTAAAGGGTTGAAGCCTGCCGGGTTGAGATCGTAGGGCGACAGGAAGTTCATTCCCGCGCCGAAGAGAAACGGCAGGCTTTCGAAATCTATTCCCAATCCACCGAGCACAGCTCTCGATGTCGTCATGTTGAAGGGGGTAAACCGGCTTCGTTTGGAAACCGTTTTCCAGAAGCCCTCCAGTGACGTTCGCGCTTCTTCGCGCCCGCCTTTCATAAGGCCGGTCAGCAGAGCCGCCGCATTCATCGCGCCGGCGGATGTGCCCGAAAGGGCGTTGATCTCGAGTGTCTCTTCCTCCAGGAGACGGTCCAATACGCCCCAGGTGAAGGCGCCATGGGCACCGCCACCCTGGAGCGCCAGGTTCACACGTGTCCTGCGCGCTCCTTTGGCGCTATGTGAAACAGTATGTTTCAAGGTCCGGGTTCCTTTCCACGAAGTAGTGTCCAGCCCCGAAACGTTTCCTCGTGATATTTTTTGCTTGAGTTTCGTGCCCGGCCGCTGGTGAGCGGATTTCGGCGGTAAACCATTTTACGGCCTGCCGGTGCATCGGAAGACTAAGATATGCTGCAATGCAGCATCTTTCAATGCGTGCACGCGTTGCGACAGGCTTTTACGCTGAGAAACGGCAGCCTTCCGCGGGAAAAATACTGCTGCGATGCGATGTTTCGAAGTCTGCGCGACAAAAGGGAGACTTGCGCAAGTTCCTGATTCCATGTCTGAATTCAGATACCTTCCCGGAATGCGCGGGCAGGTGATGTCGTTTTGGCTGAAACTTTGTGCAGACGATCGGGAGGATGCAGCGCAATGAGCGTGAAACTGACTTTTCTCGGAGGCGTCGGCACTGTTACAGGTTCGAAATATCTGCTGGAGAAAGACGGCACGCGTGTGCTGGTCGATTGCGGCCTGTTCCAGGGTTACAAGCAATTGCGGCTCAAGAACTGGGCGCCTTTGCCTGTCGATCCGAAAACGATCGACGCGGTCATCCTGACACACGCCCATCTGGATCACTCCGGCTATCTGCCTCTCCTGGTTCGCAACGGCTTCAAGGGGCCGGTTGTCTGCACAAGGGCGACGCGGGATCTGTGCGCGATCCTCCTGCCGGACAGTGGGTTCTTGCAGGAAAAGGACGCGGAATTCGCCAACCGTCACGGGTTCTCGAAGCACCGTCCGGCCCTGCCGCTCTACACGAAAAAGGATGCGGAAGTGTCGCTGGACCGGTTTCGGCCAGTGGACTTCGATGACGTGCATGAAATGCTGGGCGCTTTCAGCGTTACCTTCCGCAAGGCCGGGCATATTCTGGGGGCGGCGATTGTGGAGCTGACCTGGGGTGGCACAAGGATCGTCTTTTCCGGAGACCTCGGGCGCTACGGTGATGCGACGATGTTCGATCCGTCGCCGATCCGCGAGGCGGATTACCTGCTGGTCGAATCCACCTATGGCAATCGCCGGCACGAAAACCTTGATGCCGAGGACATCCTGGCCGAAGCCATCACCAAGACTGCACGGCGCGGTGGCACCGTTGTCATCCCCTCCTTTGCGGTCGGCCGGGCGCAATCACTGCTGTTCCACATACAGAGCCTGAAGGAAGACGGCCGAATTCCCGACCTGCCGATCTTTCTCGACAGTCCCATGGCCGTCAGCGCCTCCAACATCTATGGCAAACACCCGGACGACCACCGGTTGACGGCGGAAGAATGCGACTGGTCCAACGGGGCGGCGCATTATGTGGCCGATGTGGAGGAATCCAAGGATCTCGACCGGAACCGCATGCCCAAGGTCATCGTTTCTGCCAGCGGCATGGCGACCGGCGGCCGGGTGCTGCATCACCTGAAACACTATGCGCCCGACCATCGCAACATGATCCTGTTCGCGGGCTTTCAGGCTGGGGGAACGAGAGGCGCGGCGATCACGTCCGGTGCGGCAAGTGTCCGGATCCATGGCTCCGACGTGCCGATCCGGGCGGAGGTCGGCAACCTGCACATGCTGTCAGCGCATGCGGATGCGGACGAAATCATGCGGTGGCTGGGAAACTTCGAGCGGCCGCCAAAGATGACCTACATCACGCATGGCGAACCGGATGCCGCCGACGCCCTGCGCTACAGGATCGAGAGCGAGCTGGATTGGCCGTGCTGGCTGCCGGACTACCGGGAAGACGTTGAACTGGAATAAAGATCGCCAAGCGCTCCTTTTCCCAGCTTCCGTACAGCAGGAATGAATGCCGGTATCGGAACCTGCGAGGCACTGGAAATAATCGTTTCTGCTATTTGCCGTTGCGTCAGATTTGTCGCAGTGTTTAAGGTAGGGGCCAAGGTGTGTAGGGAGTACTGGCTGTGTGGCGTTCTGTTCTCATGTCCTCGATCATGGCGGTCGCCGCCGTCACGTCTGCCAAGGCCGATGCCGTTGTGATCGGCGTGCCCGCCTGGCCCTCGGCTCAGGTCACCGCCTACATCATCGATGATATTCTCAAAGAGCGCCTCGGTGTAGAGACGGAACTGCGTGATCGAGGCACCCTGACGATTCTCTCCGATATCGGCCGGGGCGAGGTCCAGGTACATCCGGAAGTCTGGTTCCCCAACCTGTCTGCAATGGCTGGGCGGTTGAGCGAGGAAAAGCATGTTCTGTCGCTCAGCCCCAAGAGCGTCGCCGCGACGCAGAATATCTGCGCGACACGCGCAACGGTTGAACAAACCGGCATCAAGGCGGTCGCCGACCTCGTGAAGCCCGAGATGGCCGCGCAATTCGACAGTGACGGCGATGGCAAGGGCGAGATCTGGATTGGCGCCCCGAGCTGGTCGTCAACGGAGATCGAAAAGATCAGGGCGCATTCCTACGGCTACGACCAGACAATGACGCTGCTGGAAATGCCGGAAGATGTCGCCATGGCCGCCGTTGATGCGGCCGTGTCCTTCGGCAAGCCCGTGGTCTTCTATTGCTACGGACCGCACCATGTTTTTGAACTTCATGACATCGTGAAGCTGGAAGAGCCAGCGTACGACCCGGCACGCTGGACAATCGTCACCCGCGCCCAGGACAACGACTGGCTGGAAAAGTCACACGCCGACACCGCCTGGGACGCGTCCAGTTTCAAGATTGCGTTTGCGACTTCCCTTGAAAGCGGCATGCCCGAAGTGGCCTCGTTCCTGTCAGCCATGGAACTGACACCGGCTGATGTGACCGGGATGAGCTATGCCGTCGTTGTCGAGGGCAAACCGGCAGAAGATGTTGCAAGGGACTGGATTGCCGCGAATGCGGACAGGATCGGGGAGTGGACCAAATGATCAAGCTGCCGAGCGCATTTCGCACTGTCTTGAACTGGGTGCCTGCCATTGCGGTGCTGGCCTTTGCCGGCGTGGCACTGGCGCAATCCTTCCAGACGCAGATCTACGATCCGACGACACGCAAATGGGTGGACTACACCCCGCGCGCAGCGGCGAAGTTCTATAACCGGCATGGCCAGTCGCCTGAGGAATTCCGGCGGCAGGTGGTTCCGTTCCGAACGGCTGAAAAGCCCGGTACCATCATCATCGATGGAGACAGGCACTTCCTTTACCTAGTTCAGCCCAACTTTCAGGCGATCCGATACGGGATTGGCGTGGGCCGCGACGGCTTCGGCTGGGCCGGCATCGTCAAGATCGGCCGCATGCAGGAATGGCCGACCTGGACACCGCCACCGGAAATGATTGCCCGTGATCCTGAATCTGCCCAGTGGGCGGGCGGCATGCCAGGCGGGCCCGACAATCCGCTCGGCGCCCGTGCGATGTATCTTTATATCGGCAACAAGGATTCCATCTACCGCATCCATGGCACCAACCAGCCCTGGACGATCGGTCTCAATATCTCATCGGGCTGTATTCGCCTGAACAATGAAGATGTCGCGGATCTCTACAGCCGCGTCGAAGTTGGCGCGAAGGTGATTGTGCTGATGCAGGGGGCTGCCCTTTACAAGGGCGTCTGAGACCTGTCGGTGAAGGGTGGGAGAAACTTGAAATGAAAATCAGGGTATCGAACAGGCTTGCTGCGGGACTGGCTGCCGGTCTTTGTCTTTCCGTCGTCGCGGGCTGCAACACCAGCTCCAACCAGACACCGACGGCCGGTGCCGTGCGTTCGTCCGGCGAAACCGCACCAACCGACCTGCAATTGCTTTGTGCCTCGAAGGCCGCAGAAGAGCTGCAGGTTACCGGCGGCAATGTTCTGCCCGTCAGCTCCATGCCTTCGGGCGAAAACGCCTATCAGGTCAACCTGACCTTCGATGGCGGGCAGGCGGTTTGCGTCATTGACGAAGCCGGTACCGTTCAGTCGATCAATCGCGTTTAAGGAAGAGCCGGGCGGCTTCAAGCCTCCGGCAGATGCTTCAAGAGTGAAGCCTTGGCCCCGTGGATGTGTTCCCGGGTGAGGTTGGAGGCGAGGTCCGCGTCGCCTTTTTCGCAGGCTTCCAGGATGGCGAAATGTTCGCGTCCCGCCCGTTCCATGCCGTTGGACATGACCAGCTGGGCCCGGATCTGCCGTTCCACCCGGTCGATGGCGTTGTCGGCAATCTCCTGAAAGAACTTCAGATCGCTGGCGCTGTAGAGCGTTTCGTGAAAATCGCGGTTGAGGTCGCCATAGGCCATCGGATCGGTGGCCGAGGAGAACGCCGCGCATTTTTGCCTTGCGTCTGCCAGCAATTCCTTGGACATCAGCGGAACGGCGTTGCGGATGATTTCCGGTTCGACCAGCGCGCGCAGGTCAAAGATTTCCGCCGTTTCCCTGGGTGACAGACCGGCGACGACAGCCCCCTTGTAGCGCTGGGTCTTGACGAGGCCCTGTTCCTCCAGGCGGGAGATCGCTTCGCGTACCGGAATGCGGCTGGTGTTGAACAGGCGGGCGATTTCGTCCTGGCGGAGAGGTTCGCCTTCTTCAAGCTGGCCCTCGATAATGGCTTTCCGCAGCGCGTCGAACACAATCGACGATGCCGAAGCAGTCGCGGAAATATCCATCGTTTTCAGTTTCATAGGACCAATTCTCCCTAAGGCCACCTTTTACGGGATCGCCCTTGATTGGTGAAGCGAAAATGATTTCGAATATTTTATATTGAATATTGGATCCAATCTGGTTTATCAATCTCGGGCCCAAGGGAACGCAGCAGGCAGCAGTTGATGGAACAGCTGGCGCTGCGAGGTCCGGGTGCGGTGCACCGAAGGCTGGAAGGCTCGGCGCACGATGAGCGAAGACCGACGGGAGGCGCATCTGCCGTCCGGCGGCTTAGCCGGAATACCCCGACAGCTCGGGAGGCTGTCGGGCAAAGACCTCGTCCGGATCGAGCGGGAAACCCGCCGACCGGGCAAGAAAAGACCCGGAGCGTGCAAGCACCGGGGCCAGAATGCTTCAGAAGGAAGAGGGGAACTCATGATCAGGAAATTTGTGGCTGCCGCAGCCCTTTCATTCGCCGCCGCGCTGCCGGTCAAAGCCGACACGCTGGACGATGTTATCGATCGCGGTCAGCTGAAATGCGGCGTCGTGCTGGACTTTCCGCCGATCGGCTATCGGGACGAGAACAACGAGCCGGCCGGTTTCGACGTGGAATATTGCAATGACCTCGCCGCAGCGCTTGAAGTCGAGCCGATCATCTATCCGGTAACCTGGGCCGAGCGCCTGCCGGTGATCGTGACCGGCCGCGCGGATGTGGTGTTCGGCGCAACTTCCGACAGTCTCGCCCGTGCCCGTACCGTTGGTTTCACCATTCCCTACGCGATCTATTACGCGCAGGGCGTCGTCAACACGGAAAGCGGGATCAGCGCTTTTGAAGATATCCGCGGCAAGCGCGTTGCTGCTGCTATCGGTACCGTGCCGGAGCAGGAATGGCTCAAGATCGCGGCCGAATGGGGCGAAGAGCATCTCTACCAGGGCTATCAATCCGAAAACGAAGTGTTTCTTGCTGTTGCCCAGGGCAAGGCCGATATCGGCCTGACCACCAACACCGCCGTCAAGCCGGTCACCGACCAGTATGAAACGCTGGAGCCCGGCCCGCGCATGCCTTGGACCACGGACTACACTTCCGTTGTCGCCAAGCGCGAAGACGTGACCTGGCTGAACTTCCTCAACCTCTTCGTTACCCACCAGGTCCGCTCCGGCCGCTATGCCGAGCTGTGGGGCAAATATGTCGGTGGCGAAGCTCCGGAACTGCGTATCCCGGGCGTGATGTACTGAGGGTGAAGCCTTGACGGGTGATCCTATCCTCCTCGGATGAGAGCGGGGTCACCTGCACCTTGCGACAATTACAGTGTCACCCCGGGCGACCGAAAGGGAGACCCGGGGCTCACTCCCACCCGGGAAAGTTTGAAGCGTGTGCTGATCCTCGGTGAAGAGATCCGCGGCTTCACCAAGTTTCACCAAGAGTAGGCCCCGGATCCGCGCTGCGCTTGTCCGGGGTGACACCCGGAATACCAACCTCGGCAGTGCTCTTGGCTGACGGGATCTCACGAATGCGTATGCCTTGCCCCGATAAGGCGGGATAGCCGGAGCAATTCGTAACAAATGTTCGACTATAATTTCCATTGGCGGCCGGTGCTGAAAAGCCTGCCCGATCTGCTGGAGGCCGGGTTGCTGACGCTTGAAGTCGCGACCCTGTCGATGGTGATCGGCATCGTGGTCGGTCTTGCGCTGGCGCTGATCCGGCTGAAGCTGAAGGGGCCACTCTACTGGCTCGCGACAACGTGGGTGGAACTGGCGCGCAATACGCCTGCGCTGTTCCAGCTGTTCTTCTTCGGCTTCGGGCTCGGCGCCTTCGGCATTCACCTGACACCGTTTTTCATCGTGCTTGCCGGGCTAAGCTTCAACTGTGCCGGCTATCTGGCGGAGAATTTTCGCGGCGGCTTTCAGGCTGTGCCCGAGACGCAGCTGCGGGCGGCACGGTCGTTGGGAATGACCTCCTGGCAGGCCTATACCCGCATCGTCATCCCGCAGGTTTTTCGCATCGTCTATCACCCGGTCACCAACCAGATGGTCTGGGCGGTATTGATGTCTTCACTCGGCATGCTGGTCGGGTTCCGCGAACTGTCAGGCGAGACCCAGTTTTTCGCCAGCCGCACCTTCCGCATCTTCGAATATTTCGCAGTCACGGCCGTCATCTACTACGTGATCGTCAAATTCATCCTGGCGGCGTCCCGGCTCCTTGCCATGCGCCTGTTCCGGTACTGAGGGGCTGACATGAAAGAATCCATCAGCTTCTTTTCAGGCTTCAACATTCACGATTTCTGGTTCCTCGGTGAAGCTGCACTCCGGACCCTCTGGATCTCGGCTGTCTCGATCACCATCGGGACCGTGCTCGGCGGTCTGTTCGGCTGGATGCTTTACGAGGGCCGGCTGGCGGCGACGCTGCTGCTGGGGCCGGTGCTGGATGTGTTCCGCTCCGTGCCGCTGATTATCCAGCTTGTGCTGTTCTACAATTTTGCGCCCATCGTCGGTCTGGATTTCGATCCGTTTGCGTCGGGCGTGGTGATCCTGACCGCCTACACCGCTTCTCTGGTAGCCAACGTTGCCCGCGGCGGCATCGAGGCTGTCGGCAAGCCGATGCGCCGGGCGGCGCGTTCGCTGGGGCTCAGCTACTGGCAGGACATGCGCTACGTGGTGTTGCCCATCGGCGGGCGGGCCGTCTTTCCGGCCTGGGTCGGTGTTGCGCTCGGCGTCATGAAGGATTCCGCGCTGGTGTCCGTCCTCGGCTATGTCGAGCTGCTCAAGGCCAGCCAGATCCTGATCACGCGGACACAGGAACCCTTCCTGATCCTCTCCCTCGCCGGCGCGTTCTACTTCGCGCTGTCCTTCCCGATCTCGCGCTATGCCGCAAAACTGGAAAAAAGGTGGGCCCAATGATCGAGATACGCGGCCTTGAGAAATATTTCGGCGCTCTTCAGGTGCTCAAGGGCATCGACCTCGATGTCGAAAAGGGCGAAGTGCTTTCCGTCATCGGCGCGTCCGGGTCGGGCAAGTCGACACTGCTCTATTGCATCAACGGCCTGGAGCCGATCCAGAAGGGATCGGTGGTGGTCGACGGCACCGACGTTCACGCCAAGGCGACGGACATCAACAAGCTGCGCCAGAAGCTCGGCATGGTGTTCCAGCAATGGAACAGCTTTCCGCATCTGACCGCGTTGGAAAATGTTGCGCTGGCGCCGAGGATCGTGAAAGGCAAATCGAAAGCGGAAGCCGAGGCGATTGCGGAAAAGCAGCTTCGCCATGTCGGACTTGCGGACAAGCTGAAAGTGTATCCGAACAATCTGTCGGGCGGGCAGCAGCAACGTCTCGCGATTGCGCGGGCACTGGCCATGGAGCCAACCTACATGCTCTTCGACGAGGCGACATCCGCTCTCGATCCGGAGCTGGTCGGCGAAGTGCTGGATACGATGCGCCTGCTGGCCGAGGAAGGCATGACGATGATCTGCGTTACCCACGAAATGGGCTTTGCCCGGGACGTCTCCGACCGGGTCGCCTTCTTCCACAAGGGCGTAATGGAGGAGATCGGCCCGCCGGCCCAGATCTTCGGTCAGCCTGAATCCGAGAACACCCGAAAATTTCTTGCTAACGTGCGCTGACCCGGCGCAACTAGACCTTACCGTCAGGCCTCAAGGCCCGTGCTTCGCACGTGGGAGCCAACCGACAGGCCCGACCCATCCAGGAGTGAATGATGACGTCCAATATCTTTTCCGGCTGCATGCCTGCCCTGATGACCCCGTGCAAGGCCGACCGTTCGCCCGATTTCGATGCCCTCGTGAAGAAGGGTAAGGAACTGATCGAAGCCGGCATGTCCGCCGTCGTCTATTGCGGCTCCATGGGCGACTGGCCTCTCCTGACGGACGAGCAGCGCATGGAAGGCGTCGAGCGTCTGGTGAAGGCGGGTGTACCGGTGGTCGTTGGAACCGGTGCGGTTAACACCAAATCCGCCGTTGCCCATGCCGCCCATGCGGCAAAGGTTGGCGCGCATGGTCTCATGGTCATCCCGCGCGTTCTGTCTCGCGGCATCTCCGTGTCGGCGCAGCGCAACCATTTCAGCGATATCCTGAAAGCGGCTCCGAACCTGCCGGCGGTGATCTACAACAGCCCCTATTACGGTTTCGCCACCCGCGCCGACCTGTTCTTCGACCTGCGCCGGGAATTCCCGAACCTGATCGGCTTCAAGGAATTCGGCGGCTTTGCGGACCTGCGCTATGCGGCTGAAAACATCACTTCGCAGGACGACCAGGTGACGCTGATGGTCGGTGTCGACACCGCCGTCTATCACGGCTTCATCAACTGTGGAGCGATCGGCGCGATTACCGGTATCGGCAATGCCATACCCAAGGAAGTCCTGCATCTGGTGGCGCTTTGCAAGAAGGCCGCAGAAGGCCATGCGGAAGCGCGCCTGCGGGCAAAGGAACTGGAAGAGGCGCTGGCTGTTCTGTCCAGTTTCGATGAAGGCCCGGACCTGGTGCTCTACTACAAGCACCTGATGGTGTTGAACGGCGACACCGAATACACGCTGCACTTCAACGAGACCGATGCCCTCAACGATGCGCAGCGCAACTATGTCGAAGCGCAGTACAAGCTGTTCAAGACCTGGTACGCCGACTGGAGCACGCAGGGCGGCGTGATCGCCGAATGCGCGTAATCGACAGCCATACCGCGGGTGAACCGACCCGCGTCGTGCTCGATGGTGGCCCCGATCTCGGATCGGGGACACTGGCGGAACGCGCCGCCCGGCTGGAAGCCGAGCATCTCGATTTCTGCGCTTCCGTCGTTCTGGAACCGCGTGGTCACGATGCCATTATCGGTGCGCTGCTGGTGCCGCCGTCCGATCCGGATTGTGTTGCCGGCTTGATCTACTTCAACAACCTGCAGAACCTTGGCATGTGCGGCCACGCCACCATCGGCCTTGGTGTCACCCTGGCGCATCTCGGCCGGATCGGGCCGGGGCGGCACAAGTTCGAAACGCCGGTGGGCGTGGTCGAGATCGATCTGATCGACGCCAACACGGTGTCGGTGGTCAACATCGAAAGCTACCGGCTGGCGAAGGATGTCACGGTCGAGGTCGAAGGCATTGGTCCGGTCACCGGTGATGTTGCCTGGGGCGGCAACTGGTTCTTCCTGGTCAAGAACAGCCCGGTTGCCCTGACGGGTGCCAATATCCGCCCGCTGACCGACCTCACGCTGAAGATCCGCGATGCGCTGGAAAAGGCCGGTGTTACCGGTAAGGACGGTGCCTGGATCGACCATATCGAGCTGTTCGGGCCGGCCGAAGACCCGTCCGCGCAAAGCCGCAACTTCGTGCTGTGCCCGGGTGGTGCCTATGACCGCTCGCCCTGCGGAACAGGCTGTTCGGCCAAGCTGGCCTGCCTTGCCGCCGATGGTGCGCTGGCACCGGGTGAGGACTATCTGCAGGAAAGCGTCATCGGCAGCACCTACAAGATCAGCTACCAGCCCGGCCCGGGTGGCGGCGTTATTCCGACGATCACCGGACAGGCCTTCGTCACGTCCGATGCCAACCTGATTTTCAATCCGGCGGACCCCTACCGCGCAGGGATACGCCTTTAAGCCCCGGATAAGCCAAGTTATGGATTACAGGAATTTTGTCGGCGGGCAGTGGCTCGAAACAACCGACAGCACGCCCAACGTCAACCCGTCCGATATCAGCGATATCCTCGGCTACGCGGCGAAGGCCGGTGTCGATCAGCTGGACCAGGCCATCGATGCAGCGCATCAGGCAGCTCCCGGCTGGGCGGCGTCGACGCCGCAGCAGCGTTTTGATGTGCTGGATTTCGTCGGGACGGAACTTCTGGCTCGCAAGGCCGAATTAGGCCGTCTGCTTTCGCGTGAGGAAGGCAAGACATTGCCGGAAGGTATTGGCGAGGTGGCGCGCGCCGGGCAGATTTTCAAATTTTTTGCCGGCGAAGCATTGCGCCTCGCTGGCGACAGACTGGCATCCGTCAGGCCCGGTATCGAAGTTGACGTCACCCGGTTTCCGATCGGGGTTGTCGGGCTGATTACACCTTGGAACTTCCCGATTGCGATCCCTGCCTGGAAGATCGCTCCGGCACTTTGCTACGGCAACGCAGTCATCTTGAAACCGGCTGAGCTGGTGCCGGGTTGCGCGCATGCGCTCATCGAGATCCTGTCCCGGTCCGGCTTGCCGGAAGGCGTGGTCAACCTCGTGATGGGACGTGGCTCGCAGATTGGTCCGCGCCTGGTGGAAAGTGCGAAGGTGAAGGCGATTTCCTTTACCGGCTCGGTGCCGACGGGGCGGGGAATCGCGGCGGCCTGTGGTCAGCACCTGAAGAAGGTGCAGCTGGAAATGGGCGGCAAGAACCCAATGGTGGTTCTGGACGATGCCGACCTTGCCATCGCCGTCGAAGCTTCGCTCAACGGTGCCTTCTTCTCGACCGGTCAGCGCTGCACGGCAAGCTCGCGGCTGGTCGTGACCGAGGGCATTCACGACCGGTTCGTCGAAGCCCTTGCCGAGCGCATGCAGGCGCTGAAGGTCGGCAATGCTCTGGAAGATGGCGTGCAGATGGGGCCGGTGGTCGATGAGCGGCAACTGCAGCAGAACCTTTCCTATGTCGATATCGCGGCAAAGGAAGGCGGCAAGGTTCAGGGCGGGAAACGGCTCAACCGCAACACGGAAGGTTTCTACATGGCGCCGGCCCTGGTGAGCGAAACCGACAACGCCATGCGGATCAACACCGAAGAGGTCTTCGGCCCGGTCGCATCCGTTATTCGCGTGAAGGATTACGAGGAAGCGCTGGCTGTCGCCAACGATACGGAATTCGGGTTGAGCGCTGGTATCTGTACCACGTCGCTGAAACATGCCAGCCACTTCAAGGCCAATGCCGAGGCCGGCATGGTGATGGTCAATCTGCCGACGGCAGGTGTCGATTATCACGTGCCTTTTGGCGGCACCAAAGGATCCAGCTTCGGCTCGCGCGAGCAAGGCCGTTACGCCGCTGAATTCTACACTTCGGTCAAGACTGCCTACACGCTCCCCTAAAGTGTGGCCAACAGGCAGCAAACTGCCTGCGGGGCACTTCGCCCTGCCTCGCAGGCCTTTTTGAAAGACTTTGAAAATGGCGGACGAGACCGTCCAGGATATCATCGTGATCGGCGCCGGCATCATCGGCATCAGTTCCGCGCTTGCCCTGCAGGCAAGGGGGCGGCAGGTGCTTGTGCTGGATCGGCAGGCGGAAACGGCACGCGCATCGGAGATGAACGCCGGAGCTTTCGCCTTTACCGATATCGTTCCGCTGGCAACGCCCGGCATCATGCGCAAGGCACCGAAATGGTTGCTCGATCCGCTGGGTCCGCTCTCCGTTCCGCCCGCCTATGCCCTCAAGATCGCACCCTGGATGCTGCGGTTCTGGCGGGCAAGCTGGCCGGATCGCTACCAGGCGTCGATGTCGGCACAGGCCGCCTTGATGAAGCTGGCGCAGGAGGCGCTTGCCCGGCAGGTTTCGGACACCGGAGCAGCCTCCCTGATCCAGGCCGAAGGGCAGCTGCAGCTTTATGAAGGCGAAGCGGAATTCCGTGCCAGCCTGCCCGGCTGGGAGCTGCGCAAGCAACATGGCATCCGCTTCGAGCTACTAGAAAGCCCGGAAGCTATCGCCGCCATTCAGCCGGGTCTTGACTGTCGCTTCACTCATGCCGCCTTCACGCCGGACTGGACCAACACTTGTGATCCCGCCCGCTGGCTGGCGCATCTGACGTCTGTCTTCCTGCAGCGGGGCGGACGGATCGAAAGCGCTGACGTATCAGGTCTGAAGCCAAGTGAAGACAGTGTTCAGATCGACGCTTCCGATAAGGCCTGGATGGCGAAACAGGTCGTCGTGGCCGCAGGTGCCTGGTCGCACCACCTTGCAAAGACGATCGGCGACCGCATCCCTCTTGAGACCGAACGCGGCTACAATACGACACTGCCGGAAGGCTCCTTTGACCTGAAAACCCACCTGACCTTTTCCGGTCACGGCTTCGTCGTTACCAAGATCAATGGCGGCGTCCGTGTCGGAGGGGCCGTCGAATTGGGTGGGCTGACGCTTCCGCCGAATTTCAAGCGCGCCGACATCCTGCTGGACAAGGCCAGGCGGTTCCTGCCTGCCTTGAAAACGGACGGCGGCAAGAAATGGATGGGCTTCAGGCCCTCCATGCCCGACAGCCTGCCCGTCATCGACCGCTCACCCGGTGACCGCCGGGTCGTCTATGCCTTCGGGCATGGTCACCTCGGCCTGACGCAGTCCGCGGGGACGGCGGAACTGGTCGCCAATCTCGTATCCGACACACAAAACCCCGTCGATATAGCCGCCTTTTCCGCGCGGCGCTTCTAAACTCTTTTAGAGGAGGAACTTCATGAAAATTACGGCCATCAACGTCTTTCAGGTCGACCTTCCCCTGAAAGAAGGGCGTTACAGCTGGTCTAACGGCAATTTCGTGGAAGTCTTCGACAGCACCGTTGTCGAGATCGAGACTGACGAAGGCCTCAAGGGCTATGCCGAATGCTGCCCGCTCGGGTCTGCCTATCTGCCGAGTTATGCCCTTGGGGTGCGGTCAGGACTTCAGGAACTGGCGCCCCACCTGATCGGAAAGGATCCGCTCAATATCGGTGAAATCAACCGGGTGATGGATGCTGCGCTGCGCGGTCATCCCTATGCCAAGGCGCCGATCGACATCGCCTGCTGGGACCTGCTGGGCAAAGCGACGGGCCAGCCGCTTTATACGTTGCTTGGCGGTGCAGCCCAGGACGACGTGGTGCTTTACCGGGCGATCAGCCAGGAAGCGCCGGAGATCATGGCAAAGAAGATCGAAGGTTATGCGGCCGAAGGCTATACCAAGTTTCAGCTGAAGGTCGGCGGCGATGCCAATGACGATATCGACCGCATCCACGCCACCCGCGAAGTTTTGAAGAAATCGGATCTGCTGGTGGCCGACGCCAACACCGGCTGGACCCGGCATGAAGCCGCACGCGTCGTCGGGGCAGTGTCTTCGCTTGATGTCTATATCGAGCAACCCTGCCTCACATATGAGGAAAGCGTCTCCATTCGCCGCCGGACGGCGCTGCCCTTCGTTCTGGACGAGGTGATCGACGGGCCGAACACGCTGGTGCGCGGCATTGCCGAAGACGCGATGGATTGCATCAACCTGAAGATCTCGAAGGTCGGTGGCCTGACCAAGGCCAAGCTGATGCGTGATCTCTGCATTGCCCACGGTATTCCGATGACGATCGAAGACACCTGGGGCGGGGACATCGTTACGGCGGCGATCGCCCATCTGGCGCGCTCGACCCCATCGGATTTCACCTTCTCGGCAACGGACTTCAACAGCTATGGCACGGTTGATATCGCGAAAGGCGCACCCAAGCGTGTCAATGGCCGCATGACGGCTTCCGAGCTGCCGGGCCTCGGCATCACGCCGATCTTCGATGCTTTGGGCGAACCTGTCGCTCGCTATTCCTGAACCGGCTGACCTCAAGGGCAGAGACATGCGCAGCAGCAAGACCATCCATGTGATTTCCTGCCATGCGGAAGGCGAGGTCGGCGACGTGATCGTCGGCGGCGTCGCCCCTCCGCCGGGCGAAACGCTCTGGGAACAGAGAAGTTTCATCGCGAAGGACCAGACGCTGCGCAATTTCGTGCTGAACGAACCGCGCGGGGGTGTGTTCCGTCATGTGAACCTGCTTGTCCCGCCCAAACATCCGGAGGCGGATGCCGCCTTCATCATCATGGAGCCGGAAGACACGCCGCCGATGTCAGGATCCAACTCGATCTGTGTCTCCACGGTGCTGCTTGACGGCGGTATTGTTCCGATGGTCGAACCGGTCACGGAGATGGTTCTGGAAGCGCCCGGCGGACTGGTGCGGGTGAAGGCCGAATGCCGGAACGGCAAGGCGGAGCGCATCTTCGTCCAGAACGTCACCAGCTTTGCCGACAAACTGTCAGTGCCGCTGGAAGTGGAAGGCATCGGCACGCTGACGGTCGACACCGCCTATGGCGGCGACAGTTTCGTGGTCGTCGACGCCGAGGCGCTCGGGTTCGGGATCGTCGAAGACGAGGCCAAGGACATTGCCCGCCTGGGTGTCCGGATCACCAATGCAGCCAACGAACAGCTCGGCTTTTCCCATCCGGAAAATGCCGACTGGAACCACATCTCCTTCTGCGCCTTCTGCGGCCCGCTGTCGAAGACGCCGACGGGCCTCTCCGGACGGTCCGCTGTTGCCATCCAGCCGGGCAAGGTCGACCGCTCCCCAACGGGTACGGCCGTTTCTGCCCGGATGGCGCTGATGGCGGCGAAGGGGCAAATGAACGTCGGCGACACCTTCGAAGCCGTTTCCATCATCGGGTCCACCTTCACCGGCCGCATCGTTTCACAACAGATGGCGGGCGACCGGGCCGGGATTGTTCCGGAAATTTCCGGGCGTGGCTGGGTCACCGGCATTCACCAACACATGCTCGACCCAAGCGACCCCTGGCCGGGTGGCTACAAGCTCAGCGACACCTGGGGTGCGTGATTGTCGGGCTGAGGTGACGTAGAGAATGACTGGTCTTGTTGGGGTGTTTCCCTAGCGGGACTTGTCATAAATATCGATATGGCTCTACTGGCAAGCTTCCTTACGTCATTCGTCTATAAGGAAAAACGTCAAGTAAACTGAATTCCTCAACTCCATTCCTCTAAAGCGAATTTTGGAGGAAAGGAAAAATTACCAGTATCGGCCGGTTAAGACTTGTGAGTGGTGCAGGAAAGCATTTTAGTAGCGCCAAGACCTGAATATTTGCGAACGCATGATTATGGACAAATTGGCGAAAAGAGGCGTTTGCCTCATTGGTTGCGGTTTCATGGGCAAGGCTCTGGTGGAAGCCTGGCTGGCAAAGGGAATGCCTGCCGGTTCCATCTACGTGCGCGATCCCCGACCGTCCGGCTGGCTGCAAAGCCAGGCGGGCGTCAACATCAACGAGCCTTTCCCGGCGTCTCCGGCCGCGATTGTCATCGCCACTCGTCCGCAGATCGTGGAGAAGGTTCTGGCGCCGCTCGGCTCCTTCGGTGGTGGCGAAACGGTGATCCTGTCGATTGCGGCCAGTAAACCGATTTCAGTGCTGGAAAAGCAATTCCCGGATGGAACGCCAATCATTCGCGCGATGCCCAACCTGCCGGCAACGGTCGGCTCTGCTGTCTCGACCTTTGTTGCCAACGAGGCGCTGACTGCCAGCCAGAAGGTGGAAGCCCTCAAGCTGATTGCCGCCTTCGGCTCGGTTGTCGAATTGCCGGACGAAGGCCTGCTGCCGGTGGTTACTGCCTTGTCCGGTGCAGGGCCTGCCTATGTGTTTGCCATGGCTGAGGCCTTTGCCGCGGCAGGGGCACGCCTTGGTCTGCCGGAGGACCTTGCCCATGAGTTGGCCGTGCGCACAGTGGCCGGCGCCGGGCGCATGCTTGCGCAGCCGGACGCGGATGCGACCGGGTTCCGCGTCGCCGTGACGTCCAAAGGCGGCACGACCGAAGCAGGCATGCTGGAGTTCATGGCTGACGAGAACGGCATTCAGGATCTCGCCCGCCGCACGGTTGAAGCCGCTGCCGAGCGCTGCAAGGAACTGTCCGGACTGAAACCTGCCGAGCAGCCCCGGACCCTGCGGCTCGTCAGGGACTAGCGGCGGTTTCCAGCAGAAGCCATCTGGCTCTTCCGCAGGTCTCTAGGCCTTCAGAACTGAGGCTATATCCGAGGTTTGCAGCCGTTGGTAAGCGGATCTGATTGTGCTGCCAAAGGCCGCTGATCCTGGCAGGTCGTCGCCGAAAACCTCCGAGAGCGACAGCATCCTGTCGACATACGCGTTGCCGTCCGTTTCCTGCACAATGGTGCTAATCCTTGCGGACAGGGGGTCGTTCAACGGCAGCGAGGCGCCCGTTCTTGAAACACCGCGGCAATAGAGCATCCATGCGGCAACGGCGAGTGCCGATAGCGGCCAGGGGCTGTTGTCCTTCAGATGTTGCCGGATTGGTGCCAGCAGCCGTTGCGGCAGTTTCTGGCTGCCGTCAGAAGCGATCTGGGTGGTCTTGTGATGAAGCGCGGTGTTTTCAAACCGGGCAATCAGGGCTTCGGCATAGGCCTTGATATCGACACCGTCCGGCACGGACAGCGTCGGGGCCTGTTCGTTCAGCATCAGGTTGAGGGCTGCCTGCCGGAAGGCCGGATCGGCCATGCAGTCGGCAATCGTTTCCTTGTCTGCCAGCGCCCCAAGATAGGCGAGAAACGAATGGCTGCCGTTCAGCATCCGAAGTTTCATGTCTTCAAACGGCGCCACATCTTCAACGAATTCAGCACCTGCCAGATGCCAATCCGGACGTGGGCCGGCAAACCGGTCTTCAATTACCCACTGGCGGAATGTCTCGCACAGGATACCGTTCCGGTCAGCGCGACCTAGTGCGTCCTCAAGCGTTGCGAACGAACTGTCGGTCATTGCCGGTGTGATGCGATCGACCATGGAACAGGGGAAAGTGCAATTGCCTTCGATCCATTCTGCCAAATCCGGGTTGAGCCGCGCGGCGAAATCCAGGACCGCACGACGGCACAGCTCGCCGTTGGCGGGAAGATTGTCGCACGACAGGATCGTCAAACCGGCGAGACCGGCTGCATGTCGCCGCCTGAGGCCTTCCACCAGCACGCCGATGGCCGTGGAAGGGGCATCTGGCGTTGCAAGGTCCTGCTGGATGCCGGGATTGTCTTCATCCAGCCTGCCATCTTTCAGGCAATACCCTTTCTCGGTGATTGTCAGTGTGATCACTGCGAGATCCGGATCGGCGATCCGGTTCGGCAAGGCATCGATGCCATCACGCTTGGGGTGGACCGTCGCACAGATAGCGCCGACCTCGCGCAAGGAGAGGTCGTCACCGGACATCTCGCCGACAGTGAAAAGTCCGTCCGCCTCGTCAAGACCGGTGAGTTCGTCCGCACCGGAGTTGAGCCGGGCAACCACGACGCCCCAGTCGCTTGCCGTCCGGCGTAGCATATCGTCGTGAAACACCAGAACATGTGCCTTGGCAAAGGCGCCAAAACCGATGTGCAGCAGTCGGATGCGCAGCTTTGTCCGGTCGTAGTCGACCGTTTCAACCAAGTGACTGACGCTGCTCATGACTGGCTCACCGTGAAGTCGATTGTTTCGCCCGTTTTCCGCTCGGTCCCGTTGACGGCCAAGGTGCCGGCACCGGCCAGCCAAAGGGTGACCTTGTCGAAGGCGGGTTGCCAGTTGCCGGATCTTTGCCAATCCAGATGGACTGTTTCCCCTGTTCGGGAGAGGCAAAGCCGGGTCAAACAGCTCTCGCCAGCCAGTGCGTCCACCGTGTCACCGTCATCGTCATAAAACTGCGAGTGCCTGTCCGGTGTTCCTTCCGGCTGTGGGTAGATACACCACGTGCGCAAGGTGTCGGAAGACGGTGTCGACCTCAGGTTTTCGGCTGCCATCGGCAGCACTGTACCGCCTCGAACGAACAGCGGAATGGTATCAAGAGCCACCGGAACGTCGATCATCTGGCCGCCTTCATACCAGTTGCTGCCGTCAAAGGCCCACCAGCCTTCTTCGTTGGCAGGCAGCGTGACCCGCCGCGACGTTGCGCCTTCCTCGACCACTGTCGCGACCAGAAGATCCCGGCCCAGCAGGAAGTCGAAATCAGCCTCCCGGCAGGCAGGGTCGTTCGGATAATCCAGGAACAGAGGCCGCAGCATCGGCTCGCCTTCGGTCACGGCACGGTGCAGCAGGGTGTAAAGATAAGGGATCAGCTGCGCGCGTAACTTCAGTGCGTTGCGCACGAGCGGCGTTATTTCCGGATACATCCAGGCTTCGTTGGCGGTGCCGTCGTCGTTCCAGGAATGGATCGTGAAACGCGGATGGAAAATGCCGTTCTGTACCCAGCGCAGGAACAGCTCCGGCTCCGGCCGCGGGCCGGCAAAGCCGCCGACATCGTGGCCGATGTTGTAGAAGCCGGAGAGGCTGAGGCCGAGGCCCATCGGAATGTTCCAGCGCAACGTGTCCCAGCTGGTGAAATTGTCGCCCGTCCAGGTCTGGGCATAGCGTTGCGTGCCGGGGCAGGCGCAACGGGAAATCAGGTAGGGCCGCTTTTTCGGTTGGTGGGCAACCTGAGCCTCAAACGAAGCCCGTGTCATCAGCTGGCTGTGCAGTGGACGGATCAGATTGACCGGGATCGGTTTTCCGAAACCGGCGCAGACCGCTTCATCGTCCCACACCTCATATTCGTTATTGTCATTCCAGGTGCAAGGAATGCCTCTGGAAAAGAGCTTGTCCTTCAGGTTTTGTTGCCACCAGCGGACGGTGTCCTCGTTGGTGAAGTCAAGGTGTGAACCATAGCCGTCCCAGAAAGGTGATTGCTCGGGTGCGCCGGTTTCACTGTCGCGAATGAAGAGCCCGGCCTCGGCTGCTTCCTTGAACAGCGGGTGGTCGTCCAGAAGCACCGGCTTGATATTGGCGATGAGGTTGATGCCGGCCTCGGCATAGGCCCGGGTCATGGTCTCGACATCGGGGAAGCGGTCGGTGTTCCAATGGAACACGTAGCGCTTGCCCTTGATGGCTGTATAGCCCGACGACATCTGGAAACTGTCGCAGGGCATGTCTTCTTCCGACAGCTTGCCAAGGAACTCCATCAGCCGTTCCTGTGCATTTTCGGAATCGGTATAGGCCATGGTCGAGCCGGAGTACCCAAGCCCCCACCGTGGCATGAAGGCGGTGCCGCCCGTCAGCCGGTGATGCTGCTTGACGATATCCAGAACGCTCGGTGCCCAGCTGAAGTAATAGTCAAGGTCACCATCGGCGGCGCGGAAGGCGCGGAAAGGCAGGTGGTAGTTGTCTTTCTCGTTGCCGAGGTCGAACCAGCAGGGGGCCAGCGTGTCGTAGTAGAGCCCGACTGCGCCGAGCCGGCCCTTGTCGGTGATGGTGAAGGGAATGTGCTTGTAGAGCGGGTCTGTGGTTTGCGCGTCGTATCCCATGGCATCGAGATTGCGCATCTCGAACCGCCTGCCGGTGCGCTCCAGGCCACCGGCCTTTTCGCCGAGACCGTAGTAACGCTCATCCGGGTTTCGCCGCATGAAATGATGATTGCGATGGTCGCGGCGCCCGATCATGTAGGCGTCCTGGGGCCGGTCGCGGGCGATCTCCTGCCAGGGTTCGCCAGCAGCGGGCCGGCTTTCCCAAACGAAGGCAAGCGGGATATTGATGGTCAGGCGCAGGATTTCCGTTTCCAGGACAAGCCTGCCTTCCTGCTCTTCCAGCACGAAGTCGGGGCAGGAAAAGCCTGCGAGGTCGTCCCGCGCACGGCCGTCGAACGGCACGTCGCCTTCCGGTGCGATCGCCCAGGTCCGGTCCAGACGATAGGTCCCGTCCTTCAGCAGAACAACGCGGATGAGCGCATTTTCGAGAACCTTGACTACCAGGCGGTGCCGGTTCTCGACTTCAAGTGCGATCCCGGCGCTGGAGCGGCCCAGGTAACGCCAGTTTTTGAGGGCTTTCATGACAGATCCTAGTAGCCGAGGAGAACGCGCGGCAGGAACAGGCTGAGGGCAGGTACGTAAGTGACCAGCAGCAGGAGAGCGACCAGCACCGCGTAGAAGCCGAGCATGGGTCTGAGTACCTGGCCGATCTTCACCCCGCCGACCGAGCAGCCGACAAAGAGTGCCGACCCCACTGGCGGTGTACAGATGCCGATACACAGGTTGAAGGTCATGACGACGCCGAAATGCACCGGGTCCATGCCGAGATCTTCCACCACCGGCAGGAAGATGGGGGTGAAGATCAGCAATGCGGGCGTCATGTCCATGAAGGTGCCAACCACTAGCAGCGCCAGGTTGATGATCAGCAGCAGGACGAGCGGATTTTCAGAAAGGCTCAGCAGCGTGTCGGAGATCGAATAGGGGATATCCGCAAAGGCCATCGCTTTCGACATGGCGATGGAACAGCCGATCATCAGCAGCACGATGGACGTTGTCACCGCGCTTTCCAGGATGATGCCGGGAAGTTCGCGCGGTGAGATTTCCCTGTACCAGATCACGCTCAGGAAGAGCGTATAGACAACAGCAACGGCTGAAGCTTCGGTTGCGGTGAAGATGCCGCCGATGATGCCGCCCATGACGATCACGATCAGGCCAAGTGGCAGCATGGCGTCCAGCGTCTTGGCGATAACTTCCTGGCCACTGGGCCGTTCGGCAACCGGATATCCCCTGCGCTTGGCAATGATGCCGGCGACGACCATCAAGCTGAGCCCCATCAGGATGCCCGGAATGTAACCGGCAACGAACAGGGCCGCGATGGAGGTGCCGTTGGTAATCAGCGAATAGACGATGAAGGTTGCGCTCGGCGGGATCAAAAGGCCGGTCGGGCAGGAGGCGATGTTGACCGCCGCGCTGAACGCCGGATCGTAGCCTTCCTTCTTCTGAAGCGGAGACATCACGCCGCCGACAGCGGCGGCCGAGGCAACGGCGGAGCCCGAGATGGAGCCGAACATCATGTTGGCGATGACGTTGCAGTGGGCAAGCGCGCCGGGCAGGCGGCCGGCCAGAACCTTGGCGAACTCGATCAGGCGCATGGCGATGCCGCCCCGGTTCATGATGTTGCCCGCCAGAATGAAGAACGGAATGGCCAGCAGGGTGAAGCTGTCGAGACCGGAGGCGACCTGCTGCGCGACGATATAGACCGACTGGTCGAACGACATGAACAGCAGGAAGGTGGCGAAAGCTGCAAGACCGATGGCGAAGGCGATCGGTACGCCCAGGATCATCAGAAAAGCGAATGTCCCGAACAGGACGAGGACAGATTGGATATCCATGAAGTTACTCGTTCCCGGTCAGGTTTCAGTCCAGAGGGCCGCCGACGCTGGCGGTGCCTTCCTGTTCGTTCGGGCCGCGGCCAGTGCGAAAGAGGTCGGCCAGAAATGTCAGGCAGTAGTAGAGAATGCAGAGCCCGGAGAACGGGATCGCGATATAGACGAGGCCCATGGGGAGGCGCAGCGCCGGGGATACCTGCTGGGTTTCCAGTGTCCGGCTGACCAGGTCGAGCCCGCCGTAGACCATCACGACCCCTGCAAAGAGTGCGATGGCGGCAATGATGCCGATATTGACCAGAAGGCGCAGGATGCCTGTGGTGATGACGGGAAGCAGGTCGATGGCAAGGTGTCGTCGCTGGCCGAAGGTGTAAGCCCCGCCCAGCAGAGCAACCCAGATGAACAGGAAGCGGGCCATTTCGTCTGTTACCGTGCTCGGGCTTTGCAGCACGTAGCGCGAGACGACCTGCCAGACGACACAGGCAACCAGGACGGCGAAGGCGATGGTGATGACGAGACGCAGGACCATGTCCACGCCTCTGGTGATGACTGTCACGATATTCCTCCCGCGCAGGCCTCGTTCTTGCCGCGGCAACAGGCGCGGCGTGGGCTCCGACACAGTAAGACATGCGTCAGGAAATTAAATTGGTCAACCAATTTTCTAAAAAAGGTTGACTGATTTTGAAAATTGGACGAACAATTCCTCATCCGCGGCGGTCTGGCCTTGCAAGTCCCGCGGCCAACCGATCCGTTCCGGCACGGAACGCAAGTCCTGCGGCCAAGGCTGCAATTGGGAGGAAATCATGTCGAAATTCGTTAAGCTGGCGGCTGTTCTTGCCGCGGGCGTCGTCGCTCTGGGTTCTGCCGCCAGCGCCAAGACGCTGCGCCTCAATCACAACAACCCGGAAGACCATCCGCTGCACAAGTCGATGCAGTTCATGGCGGAGCGCGTTGAAGAGCTGACAGACGGCGATCTGAAAATCCGCATCTATGCCAACGCTCAGCTTGGCACCCAGCGTGAATCCATGGAGCTGATGCAGAACGGTTCCCTGGACATGGCCCGTTCCAACGCATCCGAACTGGAGGCCTTCGAGGAATCCTACGGTGCGCTCAACCTGCCCTACATCTTCGTCAGTGCCGACCACTACTACGACGTTCTGACCAATGACATCGGTGCGGACATTCTTGCCTCGTCCGAGGACAAGGGCTTCATCGGCCTTGCCTATTACATCGAGGGCGCACGTTCCTTCTACGCCAACAAGGCGATCCATTCCCCGGCCGACCTGAAAGGCATGAAGATCCGCGTTCAGCCGAGCCCGTCTGCCATTCGCATGGTTGAGCTGCTCGGTGCCAACCCGACCCCGATTGCCTGGGGCGAGCTTTACAGCGCCCTGCAGCAGGGTGTTGTCGATGGCGCTGAAAACAACCCGATCGCGCTCACTTCCGCCCGTCACGGCGAGGTTTCCAAGTTCTATTCCGACGACGGCCACACCATGATCCCGTCCGTCGTGATGATTTCCACCAGCTCCTGGAACGATCTGACCGACGAGCAGAAGGAAGCCATGCGCACGGCCGCGCGTGAATCCATGGATTTCCACCGCGAGCAGTGGGATGCCATGAGTGCGGAAGCGGTCGAGACCGCGAAGAGCGAACTCGGCGTGGAATTCGTCGAAGTGGAAAAGGGTCCGTTCATCGAAGCGGTCCTGCCGATGCATGAGGAAGCAGCGGCCAAGTCTCCGGTCGTTGCCGACCTGATCAAGCGCATCAAGGCAGCTGCGCAATAACATCTGAAAACACCTTAAAGTCCTGCCGGAGACCTGACCGATGCTCGAACGCTCCCATCTCGCCGACAACGCCTTGCAGGCGCTGCATGACGAAGACTATGACGTGCCCTTCAACACGCAATCCTTGTGTCATGACGGCCTGATCTTCATGGGTGGGCGGGCATCGGAAAGCCTTGATGGCGACTGGACTTTCTGTGTCGATCTGCTCGACACCGGCCTCCGGCAGAAATGGTTTGCCATGCTGCCGGAGGCGCCGGAAAACCGCACTGAACCCTGGGACTATGATCCCTACGTGGGGGAAACGGTGCCGGTTCCATCCAACTGGGCGATGATGAAGGAGAAGTGGTACTTCTTCGAAGGCAGCGCCTGGTACACGCGGGCTCTCGACATCGAGACGGTGGACAGTTCCAAGCGCCAGTTTCTGAGGTTCGGTGCCGCGAGCTACGACTGCAAGATCTTCCTGAACGGCGAGTTCCTTGGCAACCACTACGGTGCCTCGACACCTTTCTGCGTCGAGCTGACGGGCAAACTGAAGACCGGCCGCAACTGGATCATGGCCTGCGTCAACAACATCCGGACACGCGACCGGGTGCCGATGCGCAATACCGACTGGTTCAACTACGGTGGTCTCTATCGGGAAGTGTCATTTTTCGAAACACCGAAGACCCTTATCAAGGACTTCTTTCTTTACCTTGTGCCGGACGGCACATACTCCACGCTGCGGGCCGAAGTCGCCGTCGACGGTGTGCCGGCTGGTGCTGTGACGCTTTCCATTCCCGGGCTTGGCATCGAAAAAGAAATTGTGCTGGATGCGGACGGCAAGGGAACGCTCGACATTTCAGCCCGGCCGCAACTGTGGAGCCCGGAAACGCCCGTCCTTTATGATGTCAGCGTCACCTGCGGCGAAGACCGTGTGTGCGACCGGATCGGTTTTCGCCAGATCGAGCGCCGCGGCACGGATATTCTGCTGAACGGGGCGCCTCTGTTCCTTCGCGGGATTTCCGTCCACGAGGACGATGCACTCCTCGGCAAGGTGACAAATGAGGATGATTTGCGCCGCCGCTTTGCCCATGCGCGCGAACTGGGCTGCAACTATCTGCGACTTGCACATTATCCGCATCACGAACGGGCGGCTCAGATTGCTGATGAACTCGGCTTTTTGCTGTGGGAGGAAATCCCGGTCTACTGGGCCATCGATTTTGCCAATCCGGCGACCTATCGCGATGCTGAAAACCAGTTGTCGGAACTGATCAAGCGGGATCGCAACCGGGCAAGTGTCGTCATCTGGTCCGTCGGAAACGAGAATCCTGACACGGATGCCCGGCTTACCTTCATGAAAGGCCTTGCCGAAACCTGCAAACGTCTCGACCCGACCCGGCTGACTTCCGCAGCCTGTCTGGTGAACCACGCCCGGAACCGGATCGAAGACAGGCTCGCGGCGCATATCGATATCATCGGCCTCAACGAATATTACGGATGGTATGAAGAGAATTTCGATGACCTTGCCGCGATCGGGGAGAACTCGGACCCGGACCGTCCGGTGGTGATTTCGGAAACTGGTGCTGACGGCGTTATCGGTGAGAAAGGTCCGAAGTCTGGCCTCTTCAGCGAAGATTACATGGCCGAAGTCTACATCAGGCAGATCGCAACTCTGCGCGAACTTGGATATATCAAAGGCATGTCGCCGTGGATACTTTACGATTTTCGTGTTGAGCGGCGCCAAAATATTTTTCAGAACGGCTATAACCACAAGGGGCTGATTGCCGCCGACAAGAAAACCAAGAAAAAAGCATTCCATATCCTGGCCGACTATTATCGCGAGATTGCAGCTGCCGGGGAGGGTGCAAGGAAGGCCTCATGACCAGCGATGCTGCAAAGCGCCGGTACCAGGAAATTGCCGAACTTCTCGCAAGGCGTATCGAGGAGGAGGGCTACAGGCCCGGCGACAAGTTTCCGACCGAGCGACAGATTTCGGTCGAACTCGGTATTAGCCGCTCCCTGGTGCGCGAAGCTTTCATCGTTCTTGAAATCGAGGGCTATCTCGATGTGCGCAAGGGGTCCGGCAGCTATGTGGCCGCCGGCGAGAAGATTTCGCTTCATATTCCGAAAGCAGACTACGGCCCCTTCGAATTGCTGCAGGCCCGCCAACTCCTGGAAAGCAGCATTGCCGGCTTTGCCGCCAACACGATCACCAAAAGCGACATCATTCATCTGCGGGAGACGCTTGATCTGGAGCGCAGGGCGATCGAACACGGTGAGGAAGATTACACCGCCGACCGGCAGTTCCACCGGCAGATCGCCGAAGCAACCCAGAACAGTGTTCTGGTGGACCAGGTGGAAGACCTCTGGAACAAGCGTGAAAACAGTTCCATGTGGGCTCGGCTGCATGACCGCATCTTCGATCTCAGCTACCGGGCCAAATGGCTGGATGATCACGCCGAAATTCTGGAGGCATTGCGCCACCGTAACTCCGAGAAGGCGCGCCTTGCCATGTGGCAGCACCTGGAAAACGTTCGCCTGACCCTGCTTGAGCTTTCCGACGTCGGCGACCCTGATTTCGACGGTTACCTTTATACCCCGGCACATGCCGCGCCCTGAGCGCCGGGCATCATGTGCGCCAGACGCAAGACCCCAAACACAAAACGCTGCAGCGATAACAACAAGAAAGACTTCAGGCGATGATCGAAAGCTGGCGCTGGTTCGGACCGCAGGACCCCATCTCCCTGAGGGATATCCGCCAGACAGGTGCACGCGGCATCGTCACCGCCCTGCATGACATTCCCAACGGCACCTTCTGGCCGGAAGAGGAAATCGCGTCCCGCCGCCGCATGATCGAGGCAGCCGGCCTGGAATGGGTCGTCACCGAGAGCATTCCGGTGCATGAGGACATCAAGACCGGGGCGCCCGGATGGGAAAAGTGGGCGGTAAACTGGGCGGAGACGGTTCGCGCCCTCGCGCGCCAGGGCATCAGGACGATTTGCTACAATTTCATGCCCGTGCTGGACTGGACCCGGACGGATCTCGACTACGAACTGGAAGACGGTGCAACCGCCCTGCGGTTCGAGTTCGCGGCCTATGCCGCTTTCGATCTGTTCATCCTGCAGCGGGAGGGCGCTGAGGCGGACTATGATGCTGCCGATGTTGCGCTTGCCGAAGAACGCTTTGCCCGGATGTCCATCGAGGAGCGGGACAGACTGACCGCCAATATCATTGCAGGACTGCCCGGTTCGGAAGAAAGCTACACGCTGGAGACATTCCGGGACCGCCTCGCGTCTTATCGCGGTATCGGCCGAGAAGAGCTTTTCCGGAACCTTCAGAACTTCCTTGAAATCGTCGTGCCGGCCGCCGAGGAGGAGGGTGCCGTACTGGCCATCCACCCGGATGACCCACCGAGGTCTCTCTTCGGTTTGCCGCGAATCGTCGGGTCGATCGGTGATCTGCAGCGAATTGCCGGCATGAACCCGTCAATGGCAAACGGCTTTACCGTCTGCTCCGGGTCGCTTGGTGTCAGCGCCGGCAACAATATTCCCGAAATCGTCGATGCATTGGGTGAGCGGATCCATTTCGCCCATCTGAGGGCAACCAGGCGCGAGCAGGATCCCCGCAGTTTCCGCGAAGATGCGCATCTTGAGGGCGACGTCGATATGGTCGCCATCATTCGTGCACTGCGGCGCATGGAACGACAAACGGGTAAGTGGATCCCGATGCGGCCGGATCATGGGCATCGTATATTGAACGATCTCAGTGGAACCTCGACGCCCGGGTATCCGGCGATCGGCCGGTTGCGGGGACTGGCGGAGCTGCGCGGTGTGACCCGGGCGGTTGATATTCTGGACACAGTCGAAGCGGCGGCTGAATAGGTCATTCGGGCAGGGCAACAACCTTGACCGGGCGCGGTATCCGATTACATCCATCTGCTGAGAAACTTCACGGCAATGGCGATGGCACCGGTCATGCCCGAGATCCCGGAGACCTGAATGGAAAAGAATGTCGATACCCTTGTAGAGGACGGGCACGATGTCATCCTCATCGAAGGACTGAAAGTCGCGACGCAGATCGGCATTCTGGACAGCGAGAAAAACCGGACACAAACCGTCTGCTTCGATATCGAAATGCAGACCGTTACCGGCTATCGCCGGATCGTGCGCGAAACGGGTGCGTTTGTTTCCTATGCCGACGCGGTCGAATTCATTCTGCAGAAGGCAGCCTCCGGCGGTCATATCGACCTGGTCGAGGATTGGGCTGAAGCCGTTGCGGATTTCGTTTTGACGAATGAGCTGGTTGAAGGCGTCAGCGTGAAGGTCACCAAGCCGGACATCTTTGAGGAAGCCGCGGGTGTCGGCATTCGCATCAAGCGCTGCCGGCCGTCCCGTTGACCTTGCCCTCTCACCGCATTTTCCTATCTGCCCTGAAACCTGCCTGATCCCGCCCGGCTTTTCCGGGCAAGAGGTTCGACACCGGGAGCCCCGCCTCACATGATTTCCGCCGACCGCCTGCTGCCTCTCTGGCTCAAATATCGCGACGCTCTCGAAGCGCCGATCCGAACCTTCGAATTTGAAAAGTTTGGCCGGCGGTTCGAGGACCGCACCTATCAGATGGGCGTCCTGAACCTGTCACCGGACAGCACCTATCGCGAAACGGTCTGCCATACCTTCGAAGCGGCGCTTTATCGTGGTCGGCGCATGACGCTGGAGGGGGCGGCGATGGTCGACATCGGCGCGGAGTCGACCGGCGAGACTGCGGACATCGTCGCGGCCGAGCGGCAGATCGACCGCATGCGCCCGGTCGTAAAGGCTCTTGCCGACGAAGGCATTCTTGTTTCCGTTGAAACCTATCATCCGGAAGTGGGCGTCGCCCTGCTGGAAGCCGGAGCAGGAGTGGTCAATCTGACGGGACGCGTTGACGACCCGGCCTTCTACGAGGCGATTGCGAAGCATCAGGCCGGTATCGTCCTGTGTTACACGCCCGGCAAGAATGCCCGTTCCGATGATTACTTGCCGCCGGCTGAAGATATCTTCGATCACCAGCTCACATTCTTCCGCGAGAGGGTCCATCTGGCCACGGAAGCCGGGATCGAGCGGCTGTGGGTTGATCCCGGCTTCGGCTTTGCGCTGCACTTGCCGGACGGGCCGGACCGGATCCGGTATCAGACCGACAGTATTCTCCAGTCGTTCCGCCTGCGGGAACTCGGTTGGCCGGTGACCGTGCAGTTGACCGGGGCGGTGTATCTGTTCCGTGATGAAGTTCGGGTGGCGCAGACCAGCGCGGCAACTCTGGCCGTCATGTCGAGGGCAAACCTGGTGCGCAGCCATGAAGTGCCGCGCGTGCAGCCAGTCCTG